>QHUF01000049.1 GCA_003221075.1 Gemmatimonadota bacterium | reverse complement strand
TTCGTCGGCGACCCGCTCGAGCACGTCGCGGCCAACGACGGCATGTTCGAGTACGCTCTGTGCCACGATCACTACCACTTCCGGCACTACGCGACCTACGAGCTGATCTCGGTCGAAACCGGTGCGGTGGTGCGGGCGGCGAAGCGCGGCTTCTGCATGGTGGACGTCACACCCGCAGCCGGCGGCCCTCCCGGTGGCAAGCGCACCTACGACAGTTGCGGCACCCGCTCGTCCCCCGGCTTTCAGGGCATCAGCGCCGGCTGGGCGGATTCCTACAATCGGGTCCTAGACGGGCAGTTCTTCGTGCTCGACGAGCCTGCCGCGCCCGTCTCGCCGGGCGAGTACATCCTGCGCGTCACCGTGAACCCGGCGTTTGTCTGCGGCGCCGGCGATGACGCGCGGCCGCACGACGCCGCGGGCTTCTGTCACATGTTCGCTGAGAGCGATTACACGAACAATGTGGGTGAGGCCGCCATCACGATTCCGAGCGACGTGAAAAACGCTTCCGGCCCCGGCTTGTCGGAGGCGCCGACGCGCCGTAACAACAAAGGGCCGGTGTCCCCGCACGCGCGTGGTGGCACCGGCTTTGCGTTTTCGGCTGGCGGGTACGGGGAGTGCGCTCGAACAGCGGTACACCCAAAGGAGGACTTCTCATGAACCACGCGAGACATCTCTCGCTGGCACTGGGTGCAGTCGCGGCTGTGCTGATTGCCGCGGCGTGCCATGATGCCGCGAGTCCGCAAGGCACCATCACCGCGGGCATCCTGCCCGGGCACGACAAGGGAGGGAGTCAATGCGCCGACTTCCGGCTCACCGGCGGTGGACGCGTAGACAAACCCGAGCCGGAAACGGGTAAGAGCCCGCCATCGTCGCACGACTTCGCGACGTTTGGATTCCAGGCACGTCCGGACGCAGCCTGCCCCTTCGGCATGGCCGGCAGCGGCAACATCGAGTGGAACGAGCATCTGGGCACGCAGTTCGGCGGCGGGTTCGCGTTTCACGGCACGGTGACCATGTTCTCGACTCCCAACGACGGCACCGAAACCAACCCACAGTGCGGGCGTTTCGGCGGTTTCGGCCGGCTCAACCCGCATAACGGCCCCACCGAAGAGGACGTCTCCTTCGAGGTGAATCATGCCTGCGACGTGGATGAGCCGGGCGTCGGGAAAGATCACATCTACATGCGCATCGGCCCGACCGCGGACGGCTCCATTTATTTCCGGCACAGCCTGCTGTCGGGCGGCAACATTCAATGGCACCGGTTAACCGGTAACAACTAAGGGAGGAGAACGACCATGACTACGAAAATCCTATTGGCGCTCACCCTCCTCGCGGGAGCGGTGCAGGCGCAGACCGTGACCGGAAAGGCATTCGGCACGTATGTGAATGCCCTCGGCGTGACATCGCAGTCCCCAGTCGCGACGCTGCCCTCGTCGGGCGGCATGGCGACCGGACAAGCAGACGCGTTTGGCGTTGCCGGTGCCGTCGACGCATCATGGCTGAACGCTGTGACGACCGGTGCTGTCGATAACAAGAAGTCGGGCGCGCAGAGCACGTCGGAGCTCGAGCAGGTGAGCGCCGCGGGCGGCGCCATCACGGCCGACGTGGTGACTGCGGTCGCCACCGCCTACTTCGGTCAGTTCACCGGTGGTAGCGACGGCGAGGGCTCAGGATTCACGAACCTGATCGTGAACGGTGAAGCCATCACCACCGAAGTTGCTCCCAACACCCGCGTCGATTTGCCGGGCGTCGGGTACGCCGTTCTCAACGAGCAGATCCCGACGGGAGATGGCCTGACGTCCTGGGGCATGACGGTGAACATGATTCACGTAGTGTTACAGGACGCGCTGTTGGGGCTCACGACGGGCGAGATTATTATCGGATCGGCGAGTAGTTCTGTAGCGAGATAGAGACGACGGTAAGAGACGGTAAAGGACGGTAAGGGACGGTAAGGGCTGTTGACCTTTACCGTCCTTTACCGTCTCTTACCGTCCCTTACCGTCTTCTTTGAGGTTCTGATGCCCACCCCCGTCGTCTTCATCCACGGTCTCTGGCTCCACGCCGATTCCTGGAAGCCATGGATCGAGCTGTTTCGCGCCGCCGGCTACGATCCGATCGCGCCCGGCTGGCCCGGCGATTCATCCACGGTCGCGGAATCGAATGCGCACCCCGAGCGCATTGCCAATGTCGGGATCGACGACGTCGTGGAGCACTACGCCGCCATCATTCGCAAGCTGCCCACCAAGCCGATCGTGATCGGCCATTCCTTCGGGGGTCTCGTGGCGCAAAAGCTGTTGGGCATGGGGCTCGCGGCGGGAGCCGTCGCCCTCGACCCCGCGCAGATTCGCGGCGTGCTGCCGCTGCCGCTGGCGCAGCTGAAGAGCGCGTTCCCCGTGTTGGGAAATCCGTTCAACTATAAGAAGGCCATTCCGCAGACGCCGAAGCAGTTTTTCTACGGCTTCGGGAATGCCGTGTCCGAGCAGGAATCGAACGCGCTGCACGCGAAGTACCACATTCCCGCACCGGGCAAGCCTTTGTTTCAGGCCGCGCTCGCAAACCTCCTGCCGAACACGCCCGCGAAGGTGAACACGAAAGCTGCGCGCGGGCCGCTGCTGATCACCGGTGGCGGCAAGGACCATACGGTGCCGGAAGTCCTGTCGCGGTCTGCGTACAAGCTCTATCGCAAGTCGCCCAGCGTGACCGAGTACAAGGTGTTCCCGGACCGCGGCCATTCGCTCACGGTGGACAGCGGATGGAAGGACGTTGCAAACGCGTCGCTGACGTGGCTCAAGAGCAAAGGGCTGTAGCCAGTCTGCTGTTGATGGTGACGCTGGTGGTGGCGGCATGCCCACTGGCACCACCCACGTCCGTCCCCACGCCCTACAAGCCCAGTGAGATGTTCGACAGTGCGCTCGCGATCTTGCGCCGTAAGTACTACGACACAGCGTTCGTTCATGAGCATCTCGACGCGCTGCGCGACGAATTCCGAGCCGCCGCAGTCGCTGCGAGCGACGACTCGCTCGAGCGCGAGGTGATTCGCCGGCTGCTCGAGCGTTTGCCTGCCTCACATCTCGCCCTCTTGTCCGGACAGGAGCGCGACGCCTTGTGGTACGATCTCGCGGGTGAGAAGCACCTGATGTTCGGCATGCAGCTCATCGAGTCGAACGGCCGTTATTTCGCCTCGACGGTCCTGACTGGTGGCCCGGCCTATGCCGCGGGAATTCGGGACGGGGACGAGATCGCCGCCATCGATAGCGTGCCTCCCGCCCGCAGCCCGCATCGGGATTGGCGCGAGGACGACATCTATCTTCCCGACGAGCGTGACCCGCCCGCGTACGGTCTGCGTTGGGTGCGCGGTCCCGCGCTCACGCTGCAGGTCGTGCGCGCGCCCGGTGGTGACACGGCGACAGTCCGCGTCGCTCCCGGTTTTTATTCTGCCCTCGATGCGACACGGGCCAGCATCCGCGTCGTAACCCGCGACAGCATTCGCGTTGGCTACATCCGCTGGTGGTACATCCATTGGAAGGGCTTGGTCGTGGGATTCCGACAGGCGTTGCAGGGGCCGCTCGCGCCGAGCCAGGCGCTGGTCCTCGATTTGCGTGGACGTGGCGGGAGTGGATCCGCAGTGCGGGATATCCTGCGACTGCTCGCTCCAGGCAACAAGCAACGGTTCAGAGGACCGATCGTGGCGCTGATCGACCGGCAAACCCGGAGCGCGAAAGAGCAGCTGGCTTATGAACTGCGCGCGCAGGGGCTCGGCCGGCTGGTCGGGGAGCCAACCGCGGGTGCGTATATCCCGGCGGGGTTCGCGGACCTCGGCGGCAATGTCGTACTGATGTTTCCCCTGGGCGACAAAGTGCCGAACCCGTACACGCCCCTGATCGAAGGACATCCGATACAACCCGATGTCGCGGCGCCATGGGTCGGTCCATACGCCGGGGGACAGGATGGTCTGATGGAAGCGGGGATCGCGGAAGCGGTTCGGCTCGTGCGTGCGCGGTAGGCCAACACTTGCTGTCATGGCTCAGGAGCAAGGGACGGTAACGCGATTTGGTGTTGAGGTGAGGGCGGCGCGTTCCCTGCGTTTTTCACACCCTAAAGGGTGTGCTCGGCAGACATTGTCCTAAAGGACACCTTCACCGGGATGGTGATTTGCTTGACCTCGCAAGTATTCACGCACAGCGTCGAGTTGGCGGGGACCGACGCACGGGGGAGATCGATGCGTGGCGGTGTCCGCACGACCATGTGGACGTGTGTTCGTAGGATTTCGACGTCGACGATTTGCACATCCTGGCGGGCAGCGGTCTTCTTGAAATAGTCGTCCAAGAACGATCTTCTCGGCTCGTTTATAATCGGCCGGCGATCGAGTGTGGTCCATACAAGGTGAATGAAGATCTGATGCGCTGACATTGTTCGAGATGAGACTGTCCTTTAGGACAACGTCGGCCGAGCACAGGCTTTAGCCTGTCCAAAAACCAAGTCGCGAACGGGTCCATGTCCAAAAACCTGCTCGCCGGGCTGTGCGTTTCCGGCCCACTGGCCGCCCAGGCCCCCGGCCACTTCCCCCCCGATTCCCTGATCAACGTCAAGGTCATCCCGAAGAACACGCCCGTCATGCAGGTCGTCGGGATGATGCGCAACTTCACCGGCGCCCTCGGCGTGCGCTGTCCGTACTGTCACGTGGGGCAAGAGGGGCAGCCGCTCGCGCAGTTCGATTTCGCCAAGGACGAAAAGCGCACCAAACTGACGGCGCGTCAGATGATGCGTATGGTGGAAGAGATCAACCGGCGGCTCGACACCCTGCCCGAGCACGCGCAGATGACGAGCCACGTCGAGGTGACCTGCAATACTTGCCACCGCGGCGTCAGCCGGCCGATGTCGCTCGAGCAGCTGATTCAGGAGACGGCCCAAACGTCCGGCGCGGACTCGGCGGCGCGCGCCTACCGCGCGTTGCGCGAGCGCTACTACGGCCGGGCGGCCTATGACTTCGGTGAGCCCACGCTCGACATCGCGGCATTCCGCTTGGCGCGCGGGGGGAAATTCGCCGAGGCGTTCGCGATTCTGCGGCTCAACGAGGAGCAGTTCCCGGCGTCGTCGAACCTCGCGACGTTCCGCGGCAACATCAATCTGATGAAGGGCGACACCACCGCCGCGATCGCGGCGTTCCGCGAAGCCGTGCGGCGCGACTCAACGAACGGGGAGGCGCAGGGCCGGCTTCGGCAAATTATTCGACCGTAGCTTTGTTGATCTTGTCGAGCTTGGGGAACTGACGGGCGAGATACTTCTCGCCCTCGACATTGAGCCGATACTGATCCGGGCCGCGCCCGTTGGGCGCGCCCTCGCCGTACCCGCCGTACAGTGCGTCCACCACTTCCATGCCCTCGACCACCTGCCCGAACGGCGCAAACCCGCTCGCGTCCAGCCGGTTGTTGTCGCCGAAATTGATGAAGATCTGCGTGGTGCGCGTCGCCGGTCCCGCGGTCGCGTACGTCACCATGCCGCGCCCGTTGGTGCCCCGCACCGGATCGTCCTGAATGACGCGCGCGCGCCACGCCGCCGTCACGCCCGTGTCGCCGTGGATGCCGAACTGCGCCATGAAGCCGGGAATCACGCGAAAGAAGCGCACGCCGTCGTAAAAACCGGAGCGCACCAGGTTGTAGAAACGGTCGGCTCCCCGTGGCGCCCAGGCGCGGTGTACGGCGATGACGAAATCGCCTTTTGTCGTGCTGATGCGGACGCGGAAGCTGTCGGGTGCTTGCTGGGCGAAGCCGGGATCGGCCGGGTTGTGGAAGTCGGGGACGCCGGCAGCCGCCTTCGGAGCGGGCTTTTTGCAGGCCCCGGCGAGAACGGTGAGGGCCATCACGGAGACGAACGGGAGAAATCGCATATCGCTATGCTAGCCTGTAGAAAACCCGTTCGCTATAGTGTGGCGACTCCGCGCCAGGGGGATTCCGATGGACAGCTGGATCGTCACCCGCATTCGTGCGACCTCGCTGCGCCGCGTCGTCGTGTGGACGCTCGCTCTCGTCGGGGGCGTGTTCCTCGCAACGAGCGATCGCCGCTACATCGCCAACTTCCTGCGGGGTCCCTACGCGCTCGCGCAGGCGGATCTCGACTCGATCCGCGACGTCACGCTCACGCCGCGCTATTACGCCCGCGTCACCGGCGACCGAGTCATCAACACGGGGATCCGTCAGTACACGATTCACACCCAGAACGGCATCGAGACGAGCCGCGAGGAGTCGGGCGCATATACCGCGCTCGCGATCGGCAAGCGCTTTCTCGTCGTGCGCACCGCCGGCGACGAATCGTCGATCGCCGAAGGGACGCTCGCCCCGTGGCCGGAGGATTTCGAGACCCAGCTGTTCGACAGCAAGGAGATGCGCTCGCTGCGCGGCAGCTTCTATCCTTTCTATCTGGACAGCGACTCGTTCCGGCGGCCTGGATTCGTGGTGATTGGTGTCGGCATTCTGTTTCTGCTGCTGTTCGCCTGGCAGGCATTGCCGGCCTTGCGCGCCTGGCGTGATCCGGAGCGCCATCCCCTGGCCAAGCGTATCGCGCAATGGGGTGACCCGATGGGCGTGGCGGTCGGGGCGGAGCAGGAGTTTGCGAATCCGTTGCTCACCGGCAAGGCTGGGTGGCGCTTCGGGAGCAAATACCTCGTGCGCTCGACCTTCTTCACGTTCAACGTGCTGCGCTTTCAGGACCTCATGTGGGGCTACAAGAAAGTCACCAAGCACAGCGTGAACTTCATCCCCACCGGCAAGACGCACGAGGCGATCGTCCACTGCATCGGCGGCACGGCCGCGATTCCCGGCAAGGAGAAAAAGGTGCACGAGCTGCTCGCCTTCGCGCAGCAGCGCGCGCCGTGGGCGATATACGGTTACAGCGACGAGCTCGCGGCGCTGTTCAACAAGCGGCGCCAGGAGTTCGCGCGCAATGTGGAGCAGCGTCGCAAGGAATGGGCGCAAAAGCCGGCGTAGCGCGTTGGATGGCGGCGGCTCTGCTCGGCCTATACAGTAGAAGGGCTGTTCGACAGCGAGGCTACGCTTCCCTTTCTCACTCCGCAATCGCGAAGTATTGTGGGCGTCATGCGCGTGTCGTTGCTGCTGTTGCTCGTACCACAGGTGGCCCTGGGCCAGGGTGCGGTCATAGGAACGGTCTATGACAGCCTGGCGCACGCTCCGCTCCGTGACGCCGATGTGTGGGTGCGCGGCAGCGAGCGGCATGCCCAGACCGATCGCAACGGCCGCTTCCGTCTCGACAGCATCGCTTCCGGCCACTACACGTTGTTCGTTTCCCATCCCGGGCTCGACTCCGCCGGTCTGTTCACGCTCGCCGTTCCCGTAGACATCACCGGTTCGGACTCCTCCCTCAGCGTCGCGACGCCGTCGCTCGCCACCCTGTGGCGGCGCCGCTGCGGGCAGGAGTTGATGATGCGCTCCGACAGCGGGTTGATCTTCGGTTTCGTCCAGGACGTCAAAACGCAGGCACATCTCGCCGGCGCCGGCGTGTTGCTGCAGTGGCTGCGCATCGTGCAGACGGGTCCCACCAACGTCCAGACGCAGCCGCGCCAGCTCACCGTGAAAACCGATTCGACCGGGACGTATTACGCGTGCGGCGTGGCGACCACTATGAAGATCGGGCTGCGCGCGTACGCGCAGCGGGATTCGTCGGGATTGATCGACCTGCAGCTCGGCGCGCGCGGGGTCGGCCGGCAGGACCTGACGGTGGCGCTCGCGCCGGCGCGCGAGCCGGCGGTCTTGCGAGGGCAGGCGACCACGCTGGAGCAGACGCCGCTCTGGAGCGGCCGGGTGACCGTGCGCGAAGGCGGCTCGACGGTGATCAATGATGACGGCACGTTTACCGTTCGCGGCGTCGCGCCGGGGACGCAGTGGGTGAGCGTGCAGGCGATCGGCCGCGCTCCCACCGGGCAAGCCGTGGATTTCCGTCCGGGCGACACCACGTGGTTGCCCGTCGCATTGGGCCCAGTTGCCGTCACCCTGGCGCCGGTGCGGGTCACGGGGCAGCAGTCGCGTCTCCTGGCGGACTTTGAGGATCGCCGCCGTGCCGGCAGCGGCCTCGGCTACTTCCGCGGCGAGGAGGAGATCGCCGCGATGGCGTCGGTGCGGTCGGTTCTCAGCTCGGTGCCGTCCATTCAACTCGTGCGCGGGCGGGGGAATACCGACTTCATGGTGCTGCTCTCCAATCCCAGTGTCGGCGGGCGCGGCTGGTGCGCCCCGCCGCTGTACATCGACGGATTCCTGGCGGACTGGGACCAACTCCACACCTACACGCCCAAGGATCTGGTGGGCGTCGAGGTGTATCCGCGTGCGGCCAGCGTCCCGGTGCAGTACCAGCAGGTTTCGAGCGGGTGCGGTGTCGTGCTCATCTGGACGAAGTACTTGAAGTAGCTGTGACGTCTGGCGCGCGCTCCGTTGCGACATTGTATCGCCTTGGATAACGTCCGTGTCGTGTGGCGTCTCGCCGCGTGTCTCGCGCTGCTGCCCTGCGTCCCGCTCCGCGGGCAGGCCGACTTTTCCCGTAGGCCCTACGTCTTCGATCGCCTGTTTAGCACCACCACCTTTCAGCTGGACGGCACCAGTCGCACCACGCTCGACGCCCGCATTCGCATTCAGAGCACCGCGGCGGTAAGCCGGTTCGGGCAGCTGTTGTACCAATATGCCTCCGGAAATCAGCGGCTCGATGTCGACTTCGTGCGGGTGCTCAAGGCCGGCGGCGACACCGTTGTCGCGACCGCTAGTGCCGTGCAGGATGTGACAGGACCGGTCGCCCAGGATGCGCCCATGTATTCCGACCTGCGCCAGAAAGTGGTGACTGTTCCCGCGCTCCAGCCGGGCGACACGCTCGAATATCATGTCACGTGGACGACCCACACGCCGTTCGCGCCGGGGAATTTCTGGGACGAGTCCGACTTCGTGCGCGGGGCGGTGGTGCGGGACGAGCGCATCACCTACGACGTGCCGCGCCAGGCCCACGTGCAGGTCAAGACAGAGGGCGGTCCCGATCTTCGCATAACGGAAACCGGCACCCGCCGCATCTACACCTGGCAGCGCGCGAACCTGATGATCGACACCACGGGACGCAAAGGCACGTTCCTCTCCCGTGGCGAGCACCACAGCGTCTCACTGACCACGTTCCGGAGTTGGGCGGAGGTGGGCGAGTGGTATCGCGGGCTTGAGCGCGATCGCGAGACGGTCACGCCCGAGATCCGGCAACGTGCGGCCGAACTGGTTCGTGGCCGGACTACGCTGCGGGATTCGATCGCCGCGCTGTACGATTTCGTGGCGCAACGCGTCCGCTACGTGAGCCTGCAGTTCGGGTTGGGTCGCTTTCAGCCGCATCCCGCCGCCGACGTGCTGCTCAATCAATACGGCGATTGCAAGGACAAGCATGTCTTGCTCGCGGCGCTGCTGCGCGCCATCGACGTTCCCTCGGCGCCGGTTCTGATCTCGGCCAATGAGCCCATCGACCCCGACGTGCCGTCGCCGGCGCAGTTCGACCATTTGATCACGTTCGTACCTGCACTCGACTCGCTGTGGCTGGACGCGACGCCCAACGTCGCGCCGTTCCAGTTCCTGCTGTTCATCCTCCGGGGCAAACAGGCGCTGGTGATTCCGCAAGACGCGACGCCGCGGCTCGCGCGCGCCCCGCTGGCCATGCCCTACCATACCTACAGCGCGTTCGAGGCGGCCGGCACGCTCAGCGACGCGGGGCGGTTGACGACCGCGATGCGCATGGAGTCGCGCGGCGACATCGAAGTCATGATGCGCGGGGTGGTCAGTCAGCTCCCTGAAGACAGATGGCAGCTGTTCGCACAGGGGATCGCCAAAGCGGCGGAGCTCGAGGGGACTGTAAAAAGCGCCACAGCCGACGATCCGCTCGCGACCGGCGCGCCGTTCGCCTTCACCTTCCAGCTGGACCGGCCTGGCGCCGTGACCTGGTCGAACCAGCGCGCCGAGCTCGAGGTGCCGCTTCCCGAAATCGATTTGCCCGCGAGCGACACCCTGGCGACCGACAGCCTGCTGATCGGCCTCGTCGAAGAGATTAGGTACCGCGCGAGTATCCTCCTGCCGCACACGGTGACCGCGCGGCTTCCCGCCGCCGTCATCTTGAGCCGCGACTACGCCACCTACCGCTCGGGTGCGGAACGCCGCGGCGACACCCTGGTCGTGGAACGCTCGCTGCGGTATGCGCGCCGCGTGCTGCCGGCAGATCGGTCGGCCGACTTTGCCTCCTTCCGGAACGTCGTGAGCGAAGACGAAAAACGGACGATTGCCCTGACGCGGTCGGGCGACGCGCCCGCCACGCCGGCCGACGCCACCGGAGGGGCGGATGCGGATGAGTTGCACCGGCGCGGCATGGCCGCGCTAGACGCGAATGACGCGCGCTCTGCGATCCGTGCCTTCCGCGCTGTCACGGAGTTGGTCCCGCGACACCAGTGGGCATGGAACAACCTCGGCCGCGCGTACATGATGCTCGGGAAGACCGATTCGGCACTGATCGCGTACCGCAAGCAGATCGAGATCAATCCATACGACCAGTACGCCTACAACAACATGGGGCTGACGCTCCGGCGCATGGGGCGTCAGGACGAAGCGGTCGCCGCGTTCCGCAAGCAGACCGAGGCGAATCCGCTCGACAAGTATGCCCATGCGAACCTGGGGCGGCTGCTCGTGGATATGCACCGCGACTCCGCTGCCGCCGACGCGCTCGAGCACGCGGTCTCGATCGCTCCCGACGACACATCGCTGCAGGTGATGCTCGGCAGTGCGTACGCACGTCTTGGGCGCGGCGCCGACGCGCTCACGGTGTTCCGGCGGGCGGTCGCGCTCTCCCCCACGCCCGAGATGTGGAACAACGTCGCATACGCTCTGGCGGAGCAGCGCGTGGAGCTCGACAGCGCGGAGATGTACGCGCGTCGTGCGATCGATGCGACCGAGGGGGTGTTGCGTGGGCTGACCCTTGACGATGCCGGGATGCGCGAGATGTTCGCCGTCGGCCAGCTCGGGGCGTACTGGGATACGATGGGCTGGATCTATTATGCCCGCGCCGAGTGGCCCAAGGCCGAGCGCTATGTCCGCGCGGCGTGGCTGCTCAGCAACCAAAGCGAAATCGGCGAACATCTCGGGCAGATCCAGCAGCAGCTGGGCCGGCCCGCCGACGCGATCCACACGTACGCGCTGGCGCTGAACGGCAACGTGCCCAGCAAGTCCATCAGGCCGCGACTCGTCCGGTTGCTCGGCGGGAGCGAGCGCGAGGCGGACCGGCGCATCGATCTGGCGCGCTCGGAGCTGGTGACGATGCGTACGGTGAAGCTCGGCAACGTGCTCACGGCCGACGTATCGGGCGAGGTCGAGCTCCTCATCGGTGCCGGCCCTCGTGTCGAGGCGGTGCGCATCGCCAGCGGCCCGAGCCAATTGCAACAGCTGACCCCGGCCATCCGCCGGGCGACGTTGAGCCTCGCATTCCCCGAGCCTGACGCGACCGTCAAGCTCCTACGGCGAGGCGTCGTCAGCTGCTCCTCCCCGAGTGGCAATTGCGCCTTGGTCATGATGCCGGTGATGTCTCTCCGATTCGAGCGGGTAATCGACCGGGTTCGGAATTAGGGGCCTTCGGGGTACGGAAGGGGCTGAAATCGGTGATTTAGAGCCGGCGCGCGGACGAAGTACGTGAAATAAAGGGCCCACCAATGACCAGGAAATCACTGGTAGTCGTCGCTGTTGCCGCCGTATCGACCGCGTCACTCGCTGCAGGACCCGAATCGACGCCTGTCTTGGACGCGATGAAGGTGGAGCTTGCACGCTCGCTCGACGCCCTGCAGGCGAATCCCACACCTCCGTACTTCCTCGGTTACGATCTCACTGAGGTTCAGGAATTCAGCGTCACGAGCTCGTTCGGTGCGATCACGGATCGCTCCGACGAACGACGCCGCGCGCTCGACGTGCAGCTGCGAGTTGGCTCGCATGGTTTTGACAATACGCATTCGTCTGCGCACACCGATTTTCCGGATTTTTCGCGGTTCCTGGACGCCCCCGTCGATGTCCCGATCGACGACGATCCGATGGCGATCCGGGCCGCGCTGTGGTACGAGACGCAGCAGCGTTACCGCCACGCCGTGGAGCAGTTGAACAACGCTCGGACGAGCGCGAGGCTGCAGGTCGCCCCGGAGGACTCGTCTCCCGATTTCTCCCGGGAGTCCCCCGAGCACTACATCGAGCCGCGGCTGCAACTCACCGTGGATCGCCGTGGGTGGGAGGAGAAGCTTCGTCGCTACACGGCACCCTTCGCACAGCAACGTGATATCTACGGCGCGAACGCGTTTTTCACCGCGGCCGTCGAAACCCATTCGTACGTGAACAGCGAGGGGACCGAGATTCAGACCTCGCAGCCTCGCTATCGCCTTCTGATCGCTGCCTTCAGCAAGGCCGATGATGGCATGGAGCTGCCGCGCTACGAGTCGTTCTTTGCGGCTACCCCTGAAGGCCTCCCGGACGATCGCGTCGTGTTGCAGGCCGTCGACCGGATGATTGCCGACCTCCAGACGTTGCGCCGCGCTCCCGTCATCGATCCATATACCGGGCCGGCGATCCTCTCGGGTCGCGCGAGCGCGGTGTTCTTCCACGAGATTCTTGGCCATCGGCTCGAAGGACATCGACAGAAGAACGAGGACGAAGGACAGACGTTTACGCGGCGCGTCAGCGACGCCGTGTTGCCGGCCGGCTTCTCGGTGTACTTCGATCCGACAATGCAGCGGTTCGGCAACACCGACCTGGCGGGATACTATCGCTTTGACGACGAAGGCGTCCGGGGCCGCCGCGTCGCGGTCATCGAGCGCGGCGTGCTGCGGACGTTCCTCATGTCCCGTATGCCCATCGAGGGATTTGCAAACTCGAACGGTCACGGCCGGCGTCAGGTCGGGTTTTCGCCCGTCGCCAGGCAGTCGAACCTGATCGTCCAGGTGGCTGCTCCACAAACGCGCGCCCAGCTGAAGCAGCAGCTGCTCGATCAGATCAGGCGACAGCACAAGCCCTTCGGGTTGTTGTTCGACGACATCGAAGGCGGCTTTACGATTACGCACCGCGGGATTCCTAACGCCTTCGAGGTGCTGCCGATCATGGTGTATCGGGTGTTTCCGAACGGCAGGGAAGAGCTAGTGCGTGGCGTCGATCTGATTGGAACACCGCTCACCGTGTTCAGCAAAGTCACTGCGGGGGACGATCAGGTCGCGGTCTTCAACGGCATGTGCGGCGCCGAATCGGGTGTTGTTCCCGTTTCCGCGGTATCCCCGGCGGTGCTGATCTCCCAGATCGAAGTTCAAAAGAAGCCGAAATCATCAGAGCGCGCGCCGATTCTGCCGCCTCCGCCCACCGCCGCACCGCACGACACCGGCGATGTCGTATTGCGCGCCATGCAGGACGAGTTGGCGCGGTCGATGTCCGAGCTGCGGCTCGATACGATGCCGCGACCCTATTTCCTGTCTTATCGGATCGATGAGGTGTCCAATCTCGATGTTTGGGGATCGCGTGGCAGCCTGACTCGCAGCGATGCGGGGCGCACTCGCCGTCTGTCGGTCGAGCTGCACGTGGGCGACTATGCGTTCGACAACACGAACTTTCTCAGTATGCCCACAAATGTCGCAGCGATGGTGAGCGACTTCGACGAAGGCACGAGTGGCCTGCCTCTGGACGATGACTACGCGGCCATGCGGCGCGAGCTGTGGCTGGCCACGGATCGCCACTATAAAGTGGCGGTTGCGACGTTGGCGCAGAAACGCACCGCACTTGCGAACCGGACGCGACGAGACCCGCTGCCCGATTTCACCCGCGAGGAGCCGGTAACGCTCGGGGACGCCACACCCCTGCCGCGATCCGATCAAGCGGCCATCGAAGACCTTGTGCGAGGCACATCCGCCGCGTTCCGGGATGCGCCCGAGATCTACCAGTCGGATGTGGCATGGAGTGGCGGAAGCGTTCGCTCGTGGTACGTGAACAGCGAGGGCACATCCTTCACGCGCACCGCACCATGGGCCGCGATTCGCATCAATGCGACGACGCAAGCGTCCGACGCGAGCCCGTTGGACGATGGACTGGCGGTGTATGCGACGTCACCGGGCGATCTCCCAACGCGTGACACCCTGATGCAGCGCGTTCGTGCGTTCGCTGACCGGTTGACGCGACTGCGCGCGACTGCCCCCGAGTCATACAACGGTCCAGTGCTGTTCGAGGGCGCGGCCGCGGCGGAATTGTTCGCGTTCGTTTTCGGACCGGGTCTCGCGGCCAACAGATTGCCGGACTCGGACCTTCCGATGTTCCAGCGATTCGCTGGGATGGAGAAGGGGATGCTCGATCAGGTCGGGGCGCGAGTACTGCCGCGGTCATTCAGTGTCGTCGAGAATCCAGCCCTCCGGGTCTATGAGGGAAAGCCGATCGGCGGTGCGCTGATCGATGACGACGGCGTCCGGACCCGCGAGACCAAACTCGTGGACCACGGTGTGCTCCGGACCCTCCTGGCAACCCGAGTCCCGGTAGCAGGGA
Organism: Gemmatimonadota bacterium; assembly: GCA_003221075.1. GTDB lineage: Bacteria > Gemmatimonadota > Gemmatimonadetes > Gemmatimonadales > GWC2-71-9 > 20CM-2-65-7. The sequence continues at coordinate 14,300 of QHUF01000049.1, read as the reverse complement.
TCTCCCGCAGCACCGGGAGCCGCCGAGGCGACCGGGCAGGCGTGACGAACCTCTTCGTCACGACGGACAGCGGTCTCAGCGACGCGCAGCTGCGGCAACGAGCACTCGCGCTCGCGAAGCAAAGTGGCACCGGGTATGTGATTGTGGTCCGGCGGCTCCGTAACGGAGGAGCCATGCCGAGAGGCTTCGCCGCGATGATAGCGGCCATGAGCTCGTCCGAGCAGGGGCCATCCGTTCCACTGGCGGATGCGGTCAAGCTGTACCCCGACGGTCACGAAGAGCCGATTCGCGGTGCCCTGTTGTCGGGAGTCACGACGGCGTCATTCAAGAACATCGCTGCGGCGTCGCGGTCGCGAACGGCGGCAACGTTGTCCACTGCCGGTGGCTTGGAGGGTGGGATGCTCGCAATGGTGAGGCTGATTCCGGGGGGTTTCCGGGGCATTTTCGCCCTCGAAACCGCGACGTACGTCGTGCCCTCCTTGCTGTTCGACGATGTAGCGATCCGCAAGCCGACGGCCGACAATGCCGCTCCACCGGCATTCGGTCCACCCTGGAGCGCAAAATAGGGCCGAAATCGGTGACTTAGGGCCCCACGCCCGGCCCCGTCCCGCATTATCTTAGTCGGGCATGGCTGATAGCGACCTTCCCCCCAATCGTCCCTCCCGCGGGTCGGGGTCTCTCACGGTTCACCTCGCCGACGAGCTCGACGTCTACTTCAATGAAGTGGCGCATGGCCGTCCGGTAGGGTTCGTCGCTTCGCCCAAATGGAAACCGCGCACCGACGTCTATGAAACCGACCAAGAGCTGATCGTCCACATGGACATCGCCGGCATGCAGGCCGGCGACTTCAAGGTCGAGCTCGACGAAGGAATCCTGAAGATCGCGGGCGAGCGTATACCCCGGCAGCAGGGCCGGCGGCACTATCACTCGATGGAAGTGCAGATCGGGCCGTTCGAGCGCCGCTTCCGGCTGCCCGTGATCGTCGATCCCGCGTCGATTCGCGCCACCTACGAGCACGGCTTCCTCGAAATCCGGCTCGCCAAACAACCGCCGCGCTCGTCGGGCGCACAATCGGTGCGAGTGACCTAGTGGAACGACTGCCGGTCCTTCCCCTGGGCCAGCTCGTCGTCTATCCCCACGTAGTCCTGCCGCTGGCCCTCACAGATCCCAAAGCCGTTCAATTGATCGACGAGATCATCCAGGGCGAAAAGCGCCTCTTGCTCGGCGTCGTGAAATCGATGAGCGGGATGGAGCCGCCCGAGGGCGCGGTGATGAACACGCTCCCGCACCAGCTCTACGACGTCGGGACGCTCGGGACCATCGTGCGGATGCTCAAGCTGGGCGACGGCTCGGTGCGGGTCATGGTGCAAGGATTGGAACGCGCGCGGCTCAAGGACATCGCGCAAGGCGAGAAGTGGCTGATGGCGGAACCCGAGCCGCTGCAAGAGAACCTGCTGGAGGACTCGCGCACGGAGGCGTTGAAGCGGACCGTCATCGCGCAATTCTCGCGCGTGATCGACATCGCGCCCTACCTCGGCGCCGAGCTGCACGAGGTGCTCGCGGGCATCCAGGAAGCAGGGAAGCTGGCCGACTTCATCGCCGCCAACCTCGACCTCGCGTTGCCGGCCAAGGCCGAGCTGCTCGCGATCGACGACGTCACGCGCCGGCTCGAGCGCCTGGCGGATTTCCTGGTGCAGGAGCTCCAGGTGCTCGAAGTCGGGAGCCAGATTCAGGAAAAAGTGAAGACGCGGCTCGATCAGAATCAGCGCGAATACGTGCTCCGTGAGCAGCTGCAGGTGATTCGCCAGGAGCTCGGTGAAGGCGAGGGCGATGACGAGCTGGAAGAGCTCGCCAAACGTCTCGACGACGCACAGCTCTCGGCGGAAGGGAAAAAGGTCGCCGACCGCGAGCTCAAGCGGCTGCGCCAGATGTCGCCGCAGTCGGCCGAGTATCAGGTGGCGCGTACCTACCTCGACGTGTTTGCCGCGCTGCCGTGGAGCCGGGTGACCCAGGATCGGCTCGACCTCAAAGCCGCGCGCGAAATCCTCGACCGCGATCATTACGACCTGAAGACGGTGAAGGAGCGGATTCTCGAGTACCTCGCGGTCCGGACGTTGAATCCCGACGCGAAGGGCTCGATCCTCTGCTTCGTGGGACCACCGGGGGTCGGGAAGACGTCGCTGGGCCAGAGCATCGCCGAAGCGCTCGGCCGCAAGTTCACGCGCGTATCGCTCGGCGGCGTCCGCGATGAAGCGGAGGTGCGCGGCCACCGCCGCACCTACGTCGGTGCGATCCCCGGCCGCATCATCCATGCACTGCAGCGCTGCGAGACGCGCACCCCCGTCCTGATGCTCGACGAGGTGGACAAGATGGGCTCGGACGTACGCGGTGACCCAACGGCCGCGCTGCTCGAGGTGCTCGATCCGGCCCAGAACTCGACGTTCGTGGACCACTACCTCGAGGTGCCGTTCGACCTCTCGGGCGTGATGTTCATCGCGACGGCGAACAGCACCGTGCCGATCCCCGATCCGTTACTCGACCGGATGGAGCAGCTGACGCTCGTCGGCTACACGCCGTCCGAGAAGCTGCAGATCGCCAAGCGCTACCTCATGCCGCGCCAGATGAAAGAGACGGGGTTGGGGAAGGATAAAGGGGCCGAACGGGCCCACATCGCGGATGGCGCGCTCGACCGCCTGATTGCCGAGTACACGCGCGAAGCGGGTGTCCGGCAGCTCGAGCGCGAGATCCAGGGAGTGCTGCGAAAGGCCGCCCTGGAAGTGGTCGAGGGGAAGTCGACGATGGTGAGGGTGTCGTCGAAGAATCTCGAGAAGTACGCCGGGCAACCGAAGGTGCAGAGCGAGGTCGCGGGCCGGGCGCCGGAGATCGGCGTGGCGACCGGACTCGCGTGGACGCCGGTGGGCGGCGACATCATGTTCATCGAAGCGATCCGCATGCCGGGCAAGGGCCAGATCACCCTGACCGGCCAGCTCGGCGACGTGATGAAGGAGTCGGCACAGGCGGCCTGGAGTCTGCTGCGGGCCCGTGCCAGTGCGCTCGGCATCCCGCTCGAGGCGTTCACGCAGTCGGATGTCCATCTGCACGTCCCGGCCGGCGGCGTCCCCAAGGATGGTCCCTCGGCCGGCATCACCATCGCCGCCGCGCTCGCGTCGCTGTTGTGCCGCAGGCCGGCACGCCACGATGTCGCCATGACGGGCGAGCTGACCCTGCGGGGCAGGGTGCTCCCGATTGGCGGATTGAAGGAAAAACTGACGGCTGCGGCACGGGCCGGCGTCACGTCCGTGCTTGTTCCCGCACGGAACAAGAACGACCTGATTGACTTGCCCGAAGAGGTACAGAAGTTGCTGGATATCAAGCTTGTGGAAACCATCGACGATGTGCTCGCCTTGGCGCTGCTCGACCCGCCGCCCGAACGCCGCTCCGGCGGCATTCGTGTCGTGACACCTCCGGGACCTCCAGCTCCTCCACCACCTCCGGGCGAAGCCCGCAGATGAGCGACGTCGCTACACTCGAAGCGGCGCTCGCGGAGATCCGCCGCCGCGACGGCAAGTACAACGAGCGCGCCTACGTGTTCGTGCTCGCGGCGCTGGAATTTGCCCAGACACGCCTGCCGGCGCGCCGCCACTTGAGCGGCGTCGAGCTGGCGTGGGCCTGCCGCGACTTTGCCCTCGAGCAGTTCGGGATGCTGGCGTCGGCCGTGATGACGCACTGGGGCATCCACACCACCGACGACTTCGGCCAAATCGTCTTCATGCTGATCGACGTGGGGTTGCTGGCGCGCCAACCCGAGGATCGCCTCGAGGACTTCGAGCACGTCTACGAGTTCGCCGAGGTCTTCAAGGCCGGAGCGGGCTATCGCTGGCCGGGAGTCTCCTCTTCGGGGTGAGCATCCGTCCGCCCGCCGTCAGCGGGCGGTTCTATCCTTCTGATCCCGCCGAATTGCGGGCGACCGTCGCCACATTACTCGCGGACGCCCGCACGGCCGTCCGACCGTCCGACCGTCCGACCGTCGGCGTTATCGTGCCCCATGCGGGCTACATGTACTCGGGTCTCACCGCCGCAAAAGTGTTCACTCGCGTTGCAATTCCAGGCCTCGTCGTCATCCTTGCTCCGAATCACACGGGTATCTCCGCAGCAAAGAGCGGAGTATCGCTGTGGGAGTCGGGGGCGTTCCGGACGCCGCTCGGTGACGTGCCCGTCGACGCGGAGGCAGCGGCAGAGCTACGCGAGATCTCCGGCCATCTCGTGGAGATCGATCATGACGCGCATCTCTCGGAGCATGCGGTCGAAGTCGAGCTCCCGTTTCTCAAGCTGCTGCGATCGGATGTACGCATCGTGCCGTTGGTGCTCGGGTGGGATTCGTGGGAGCCGGCGCGGCAGCTCGGCGAAATACTTGCGCGGCTCGTCCGCGCGGCGGGGGAGCCGGTGCTGCTGCTGGCGTCGAGCGATCTCAATCACTATGAGCCCGCGGCGGTTTCGGAAGAAAAGGATGCCCGCGCACTGGAGGCTGTCCAATCGTTGGACGGGGAGGAGCTGCTCGTGCGCTGCAAACGCGAGCGGATCTCGATGTGCGGGCGGGGGCCGGCGGCCACCGTCATGGCCGCCGCCAGGGCGCTGGGCGCGACCCGAGCCGACGTAGTAGACTATCGCCACTCTGGTTGGGTGTCCGGCGACAACGCGCGCGTGGTGGGATACGCGGGGGTGGTGATTCCGTGAATCCGATTCCGGTACTCTCGGCGAGCGAGGCGGCAGCGTGGGATGCAGCGGCGCGCACCCAGTACCGCGTGCCGAGCCGCGTGCTGATGGAAACCGCGGGCCGGGCCGTCGCGCAGGTGTTGGTCGGCGAGATGTCGGACGCCTCCACGGGCGGCGTGCTCGTCGCGGCGGGAGCCGGCAACAACGGCGGCGACGGCTGGGTGATCGCCCGAGCGCTCCACGCGTCCGGCATCCCCGTCTGGGTTGCCGCCGTCGATCCCAAAACCGATGACGCCATCGACAATCGCGCGCTCGCCAGGGTCGACGGCGTGCGCGAATTGGGTCGTGAGGAAGCGTGGCCGAAAGCCGCCGTCGCGGTGGATGCGCTGCTCGGCACGGGGGCCGCCGGACCCGCGAAAGGCGATGTGCTCGCCCTCGCCGAACGACTCGCTGCCTATGGCGCACCGATTCTGGCGGTGGACGGGCCGACGGGGCTCGATCTCACGAGCGGCGAAGCGCACGGCCCGGTACGGGCTCAGCTCACGGTGACATTCGGGGGCCCCCGGCGCGGGCATCTGCTCGCGCGTGAATGGTGTGGGAAGGTCGTCGTAGTCGACATCGGTTTCCCGCCTCCCGATAGCGCGTGCCCCTTACTTGTGACTGATCGATGGGCAGCGGAGCGGCTACCGCGGCTGGCTCCACAGATGCACAAGGGCGATCGCGGTCGCGTCTGCGTGATCGGCGGCTCGGATGGTCTCACCGGCGCTGCACTCCATGCCGCCCGTGCCGCCCTGGCGGCCGGAGCCGGCGTCGTCAAGCTCGTGGCCGCGCGCGAAACCATCGTCGCCGCCCAGGCCAGTTTGCCGGACGTACTGACCGTTGAATCGTCACTTGGTGACAACCTCGAGCCCGGGGTCGCAGAGGTGCTCGAGTGGGCGGACGCGGTCGTGATCGGTCCGGGGCTCGGCCGTGTGGACGTGCGCAAGCAATTCGTTGCCGAGGTCCTGGCGCGCCGCCCGGTGCCCACAGTGATCGACGCCGATGCGCTCCACTACTTCAACGGTCCGGCCAATCGGCCCGTCGTGTGCACGCCGCACCTGGGAGAATTCCGCGCGCTTGCCGGCGACGCATTGGCGGACGAAGCGGCGAACGACCGCTGGTCGGCCGCGGGGCGCGCAGCGGCGAAGCTCAAATGCACGATGCTGCTCAAGGGCGTTCCGACCGTCATCGCCGATCTTCGCGGGCCGGAGCATGTCGTCGCCAGCGGCAATCCGGGTCTCGCGACGGGCGGCAGTGGAGACATGCTCGCCGGGTTCATCGGCGCATTTCTTGCTCGGGGAACGGCCCCCGCCGAGGCCGCGGCACTCGGCGCGCATGCCCTCGGTCGGGCCGCCGAGCAAGGCGCCCGGCAATGGACGGCCCGCAGCCTGCGCCCAGCCGATGTCCTGGCGGCCCTTCCGGATGTGTGGCGGGCCTGGAAGGACGTGGGGCCCGCCAGACCTCCAGTTCTAGTGGAACTTGAGGCTCCAGAGGTGTTGTAAAAAAGAACGTCCCATGAATCTCGGTCCCGGCAAAGAGTTCGATCGCATCCGCGGCATCATCGAGCGGATCGCTGAGATCACGGGCGATGCCTCGGAGCTCGGTGACGACTGCGCGTTGATTCCGTTGGGCTCGACGAACCTCGCGATCAGCATCGACAACTCGCTCGAGAACGTCCATTTCCGGACCGATTGGCTCGACTTCAAGGAAATCGGTTGTCGCGCCGCCTCCTCCGCCTTGTCCGATCTCGCGGCGGACGGCGCCAGGCCGCTGGGTGCCCTGGTCTCGCTCGGGGTTCCGGCGAACGGCAAAAAGAACGAGGACGCGGCCGCGGATATCATGGCCGGTGTTGCGAGCATGTTGCACAATGTCGAAGCCAAAGTCCTGGGCGGCGATTTGACGCGCTCCCAGGAATACATCGTCGACGTGTGCGTCATTGGAGAGGCCAACCGGCCCGTGCGTCGCGCCGGCGCGCGCGAGGGCGATGGCCTCTGGGTGACCGGTTATCTGGGTGGCGCGGCCCTGGCGCTCGAGCACTTCCGCGCCGGCAAGAGCATGGCGGCCGCCTTGCGCAACCGCTATGCCTGCCCGGAGCCGCGCATCGAAGCCGGCATCTGGCTGGCGGACCACGGCGCCAGCGCGATGATCGATATCTCGGACGGCCTCGCCGCCGACGCACAGCATCTCGCCGCGGCGTCCGAAGTCGGCCTCGAGATCAACCTCGAGCACATCCCGTGCTGGGAGAATGTGGCGCCGCTGGCCGCGGTCGCCAGCGGCGAAGAATTCGAGTTACTATGCACCATGCCGCCGACGTTCGGTGACGCCAGCGTTTCCGCCTTCCGCTCTGAAACCGGGTTGCAGCTGAGCCGGATCGGCACGTGCCTGCGTGGCGCGGGCGGACGCCGGGGCGGCGTGCGGCTGCTCGACAACAACAAGCCCGTGGCGCTCCCGGCAGGATACGACCACTTCGCGTGAGTCTCCGCACCCTCTGGTACTATGTAGTCCTCGTCGCCTCAACAATCGTCCATGCAACCGCTGCCGTTGTGGCCGGGCTGTTCCGTGTGCGCAACCGGCGAGGTGGAGTCTACGATTGGGCCAGCACGGATTGGTCACGCGACATCCTCCGCGCTGCGGGCACGCCAGTGATTGCCGAAGGGCTGGACCATATCCCGCGCGATCAGGCGGTCATGTACGCCTCCAACCACTCCTCGATGTTCGACATCTGGGCGTTGTTCGCCACGCTGCCTGGATCGGTGCGTTTCGTCGCCAAGCAGGAGTTGTTCAAGATCCCTCTGCTTGGCGGCGCCATGCGCGCCGTTGGCCACATTCCGATCGATCGGGCCGCCCGCAAGAAAGCGTTCGAGGCGTACGATGAGGCGGCGCGAACGATTCGCGAGGGCACGTCCTCCATCGTCGTGTTCCCGGAGGGGACGCGCAGCCGGACCGGCGAGCTGCTGCCATTCAAGAACGCGCCGTTTGGCCTCGCGATTGCCGCGCAGGTTCCCATCGTCCCCGTGTACGTCCATCACACGTTCGAGATTTTGCCGAAGGGCGCCTGGCGACTGCGCCCCCGTCCGATTCGCCTGCTCGCCGCGCCGCCGATCATGACGACCGGATTGCGTCCGGACGATCGCGAGCGGCTGCGGGACCAAGTGCGCGCGGCGATGGTTGCCCTTCAGTCGAAGGCGCGGTAGGGTTCGGTCCACAATGAGCACCGTGATCTCGGTACATGCGCGGGAGATTCTCGACAGCCGGGGCAATCCCACCGTCGAGACCGACGTCACCCTGGCCAGCGGCGCGAGCGGCACGGCGGCTGTTCCGAGCGGCGCCTCGACGGGAGAGCACGAGGCCGTCGAGCTGCGCGACGGGGACAACAAGCGCTACGGCGGCAAAGGCGTGCTCGAAGCCGTCAAGAACGTGAACGAAGTGATCGGCCCGCGGCTCGAGGGCCTGTCGGCTGAGGATCAGATCGCGGTGGACTACGCGATGCTCGACCTCGACGGCACGCCCAACAAGAGCCATCTGGGCGCGAATGCGATTCTCGCCGTTTCACTTGCAGTTGCCAGAGCCGCGGCGCAGGATGCCGGTCTACCGCTCTATCGCTATCTCGGCGGTCCGATCGCTCACGTGCTGCCGGTCCCGATGATGAACATCCTGAACGGCGGCGCGCACGCGGCGAACACCGTCGACTGCCAGGAATTCATGGTGGTGCCGATCGGCGCCGAGACGTTCCCGGAGGGGCTGCGCATGGGCGTGGAAACGTTCCATGCGCTCAAGAAAGTCCTGGCCAAGCGCGGGCTTTCGACGGCGGTCGGGGACGAAGGCGGGTTCGCCCCGGATCTGCCGAACGATGAGGCAGCGCTCGAAGCGATCATGGCGGCCATCGAGGCCGCGGGTTTCGAGGCCGGGAAGGACATCGCGATTGCGCTCGATGTGGCGGCGTCCGAGCTCTACGCTGACGGGATGTACACATTCAAGAAGAGCAAGGGCGGCCAGAAGAGCGCCGACGAGATGATTGCCCTGTACAAGAGCTGGATCGATCGCTACCCGATCGTGTCCATCGAGGACGGACTGGCAGAAGACGACTGGACGGGGTGGGCAAAGCTCACAGCGGCTCTGCAGGAACGCGTGCAACTTGTAGGCGACGATCTCTTTTGCACCAACGTCGAACGGCTGGCACGGGGCATCGAAGAGAGCGTCGCGAACGCCATCCTCATCAAGGTGAATCAAATCGGCACACTCACGGAGACGCTGCAGTGCATCGAGTTGGCGCGAGGCAACGGCTACGGCAACGTGATCTCGCATCGATCCGGTGAGACCGAAGACACCTTCATCGCGGATCTCGCCGTGGCGAGCGGTGTCGGGCAGATCAAGACGGGCAGCGCGTCACGCAGCGAGCGGGTCGCCAAATACAATCAGCTGCTCCGCATCGCCGAAGAGCTCGGAGACGTGGCGCACTATCCCGGCCGCCATCTCTACGGCCTGTGACGCGAATCCGCGTTGCCGGGATCGCGGGGGGTGTCGCGCTGCTCGCGCTTGCCGTGTGGGGCGGGGAATACGGCACGGCCGACTGGATCACGATCCGGCGGCAGCTCGCGGAAGAGCGTACGCGCGTCGCGGCGCTCCGGATCGAGCTCGATTCCCTGGCAAAGCTGGCGCACGATCTGGAGACGAATCCCGCGGTGCAGGAGCGCGTGGCGCGAGAGCAGTTCGGGATGATCCGAGACGGCGAGGTACTCTACCGCGTCGTGCCCAAGGAATGAGGAGGCACCATGAGGCTGTTTAGTCGGTTCAGTCCCGTCGCCCTCGTTGGAGTGCTGGCCGTTATCGCCGCCTGCGGCGACAGCGCCGGGCCCGGCCCGCAGGCGGCATCGGTCACCGGCGTTGCCGGCGACAGCCAGACCGCGGCGACCGGCGCGACGCTTGCCTTTCCGCTCAGCCTCGTGGCCCTCAACTCGGCCGGGCAGCCGGCGCAGGGCGTGCGCGTGACGTGGAGCGCATCGCCGGCTGGGGCGGTGTCGTTCAGTCCTGCTGCCGGCACAACCGATGCGAACGGTGCCGCGTCAACGACCGTTACGGCCGGATTGTCCGTCGGAAGTATCACGATCAGCGCGGCCGTCACCGGCGTTTCCAATGTCGTGTATCATGCCACGATCGTCGATCCCTGCAGCTACTTGACTCCGATCGCAGTGGGCGAAACAATCAACGGCGCCTTGGCGAACGGAGACTGCTTCGATGGTCTTCGAGCTTTCGATTTCTACAGCTTGAGTTTCCCGATTGGTCAGCAGAACATCCGAATCGACATGCATGCGGGCTCGAACGACACGTACCTCGTGTTGTGGAGCGGAGTGTCGCCGTTTCCGTTCCTCGCATTCAATGACGATTCCATTCTAAACTGGGCCGGCGCCCGGAATTCGCAGTTGGACATTATTCTGCCAGCCGGCGATTACATCGTAGGCACGACGTCGTTCGCGCCCAGAGACGGATTCGCTTACTCACTCGCCCCCAAAACTCGGCCGGCCACCATGGGTGGCTGCCGCGAGGTTTGGGTCGTGAGTGGCGTGTCGTTAACCGACGACATCTCGGTACAGGACTGCGTCGATTCGTCCGCACCACCGCATTACTATGACGTCGCCAGGATGTTCCTGGACAGCGGCACCGTTCTTTCTGTCTCCGAACGATCCACGACGATCAATCCTGCGCTGGCGCTTTACAAGGTCATCGATACGCTGCCAAGTGATACTACGATTCACGCTTATGTCCGGCAGTTTATTACATCCAATGACGACAGCTCGGCAACCAATACGAACGCGTTCATTCGCTTCACCACCGACACCGCGAACTACTATGACCTCATCATCGGCACAAGCACGGGTGGCGAGGCCGGACCCTACAGCTTTTCCGTCGACGTCACGCCAACATTGAGTCCGCGCTACCGGATGCCGGCGAGTGGCGCGCGCGAGTGGTGGCGGGCGAATCCCCGCGAGCTCTTGCTGCGCTCGCGTGGGTTACGGGGCCGCAAGCTCTAGTCGTGCGGCGAGGAGTCCTCGTCCTCGCGTTGGTTCTCTCGGAGGGCGTGTGCCGGGCGCAAGGGAGACCCTGTGACCCGCCCACGCCCCTCGGCCCGAGCCACGATCTGTATTGCATCGAGCTCGTAGCGGCCCCGGGCGTCCGCGGCGTTTCGGGGCGCCTCGAGCTCTCGAGTCCGCCCGGTCCCTTCACGGTGGCCGTGACGGCGGACGGCCATTCGCGATTCATCCCGATCGTATTTCTCAGCGGCCTCCCACGCACGACGCACGACGCACCACGTACGGATGTCGTCTACATCGCGTGGGCCACGACGCCGCAGATGGATTCGCTGATCAAGCTCGGGGAAGTGAAGAACGGGAGTGTAACACTCCGCGCGATCGAGTTCGACAAGTTCAACATCCTCATCTCGTCAGAGCGCAGTGCGCGGGTGCGCGAGCCGCGCGGCCGCATCATCCTGCGCGGTCAGTCGCCGAGCACGCGGCCGTTCCCACCTGATTTGCTCGAGTTCTCGCTGGGAGCCGCCGGGTCCACGGGCGCGATGGATCACGGCGAGCACGAGCGCTCCGGCTGGCCCATGGTCCCGACGCCGCCCGGTGTGACGATGCTGCCGTCGGAGATGGCGCTCCGACCTGAGGTGACGCCCTTTCTTCCCGCTGCGGATGTGCCGCTGCCCAACGCAGAGTCGAACGAGGTGATCCGTGCTCGGGACGGCGACCTCATCGATCTCGATGCCGAGCTCGTCCGCCGCACGATCAATGGACAGACCTTCACGATGTACTCCTACAACGGGGAATATCCGGGACCACTGATCGAGGTCGCCGCTGGATCCGAGATCATGGTGCGCTTCAAGAATCATCTGGCAGACTCGACGAGCATTCATTGGCACGGCATCCGGCTGGAGAACGCGTTTGATGGAGTCGATGGCGTGACCGACGAATTCACATACAAACTCAAGTTCCCGGATGCGGGGATTTTCTGGTACCATCCGCACATTCGCGAAGACATCCAGCAGGCGCTCGGCCTGTATGGCAACATCCTCGTGCGGGAGCCCGGCGCGCAGGTCCCCGCCAATCGCGAAGCGATCCTGATGCTGCAGGATCTTCTGGTCGGCGATGGAGGCCTCATTCCGTTTGGGCTGGAATCACCGACCCACGCGCTGATGGGGCGGTTTGGCAACGTGGTGTTGGTAAACGGTGAGCCGAGCTATCGGCTGTCGGTGCGTCGCGGTGAAGTGGTGCGCTTCTATCTCACGAACGTGTCGAACACGCGCACGCTCAACCTCTCATTTCCTGGGGCGCGCATGAAGCTCGTCGCAACCGACGCCGGGCCATTCGCGCATGAGGCGTGGATCGAGAGCGTGGTGATCGCGCCCGCGGAGCGCTACGTGGTCGATGTCCAATTTGATCGGACGGGCGAATTCGCGCTTCTCAACAAGGTGATCGGACTCGACCATCTCTTCGGTCGCTTCTTCCCGATGGTGGACACTCTCGGAATTGCCTCGGTGAGCCCACAACGTGTCAGTCGCGATCTAAGCAAAGCCTTTGCCGCCCTGCGCCGCCGTCCGCCGCCCTTCGCCGCCGCCTCTTCATACCTGAATCGTCCACCCGATCACACCCTGGTGCTCACACTCCAGACTCACGGCTTGCCGTTCGTGACCGAGCGCTTGATGCAGCTTGACTCGATCTATTTTGCGCCGGTCGAATGGGGCGGGACGATGCCGATGATGAACTGGGCGTCCACCGGGCGGCAGGTGCGCTGGGTGTTGAAGGATCCGGCTACGGGCCATGAGAACATGGATATCGCCTGGCAGTTTCATCGCGGCGAGCCGGCGAAGATCCGTCTGGTCAACGAGCGCCGTGCGTTCCACGGAATGCAACATCCGATTCACATGCACGGCCAGCGTTTCCTCGTCCTCGCCGTGAACGGCGTGCCCAACGAAGACCTGGCATGGAAAGACACCGTGCTGGTGCCCGCCGGTGCGGTGGTGGATATTCTGCTCGATACCGCGAACCCGGGCGAATGGATGCTCCACTGTCATATCGCCGAGCATCTCTCGGCCGGGATGATGATGCATTTCACCGTCGATTAGCGAGGCGCCTGTGCACACGATCCCCTTATTGCTAGCCCTCATAACGCAGCGTCCTGACAGCTTCGCCGCGGGGGTGCGCGAGTACATCACCGTCGACACGTCACTCGTCGCCCTGACGCACGTGCTGCTCGTCGATGGAACGGGCGCTGCGCCGAAGACCGATCAGACGATCGTGATTCGCGCCGGCCGCATCGCGGCGGTCGGTCCCGCCGCGTCGGTCCAGATCCCGGCGGGTGCGCGCATCATGGATATGAACGGGTCGACTGTCATCCCCGGCATCATCGGGATGCACGATCACCTGTTCTATACCGCGGCAGGCGGCCGGGCGGTGCAGATGGGCTACACGGGACCGCGTCTGTACCTGGGCTCGGGCGTCACGACCATTCGCACCACGGGTAGCCGAGCGCCGTACGCCGAGATCAACCTCAAGGATGCGATCGACCATGGCCTCGCGCCGGGCCCGCGCATCCATCTCACCGCGCCCTACATCACGGGCGAGCACGGCGGCGGCGCGATGGCGATCTTGAATTCTCCCGAGGCCGCGCGCCGCTTCGTCGCCTATTGGGCGGCCGAGGGCGCGACCTGGATCAAGGCGTACACCGACATCCGCCGCGCCGAGCTCGGTGCCGCGATTCAAGAAGCGCATCGCCGCGGCATCAAAGTGACCGGCCATCTCTGTTCGGTGAGCTTCCAGGAAGCGGTCGCGCTCGGTATCGACAATCTCGAGCACGGCATGCTGACCGCGTCCGATTTCACGTCCGGAAAGCAGGCCGACGTGTGTCCCGTCAACCTGATGACGCAGATCAGCGCGTCGGATCCGAAGGGCACTGCCGGGCAGGCGACGATTCAGTCGCTGGTCCAGCACCACGTGTCGATGACATCGACTCTCGCCGTCTACGAGCCGTTCGTGGCCAATCGTCCGACCAAGGACGAACGGGTGCTGCAGGCGATGGATCCCGAGGTGCGCGACAGCTACATGAAGATGCGCCAGCAGATCGACTCGAGCGCCAGCGGGTGGGTATCGCTGCCGGCGTTCAAGAACGCGATGGCGTTCGAGCGAGCGTTCGTCGCCGCGGGCGGACTGATGGCGGCGGGCGTGGACCCGACGGGGATCGGCGGCGCGTTGGCGGGCTTCGGCGATCAGCGTAACTACGAGCTGTTCATCGAGGCGGGCTTCGCCCCCGCGCAGGCGGTCCAGATCATGACCGTGAACGGTGCGAAGATTCTCGGCGTCGCGCAGAGTCTGGGGACGGTGGAGCCCGGGAAGCTCGCCGACCTCGTCGTGCTCCACGGCGACCTGACGGCCGATCCGTCGGTGATCCGCAGCCCCACGCTTGTGTTTAAGGACGGCGTCGGCTACGACTCGGCGAAGTTGCTCGCGTCGGTGCAGGGGAGGGTTGGCGTTAACTAACGACTCCCACAATTGTTT
>QHUF01000169.1 GCA_003221075.1 Gemmatimonadota bacterium | reverse complement strand
CTGCCCCAGAGTGAGGTTGGCCACTGCGATGCACTCGGCGCTCGCCTCCGATGCAGCGATTTTCGCCGCCAGGGACTCGGCGTGATCCCGTGTGGTGAGGTCCCCAGCATCCAGAGCGACTTCCATTCGTATGAAATTCGCTCGCACGAGAAACGTCGTGACATTCGCCTGCTCGGCCAGCGCCACAGCGTCCTGCGCCGCTGTGCTGATCGCCGCGTCGCCGCCCAAGCGTCCGCGCTGCGATGCGTCGGCGCGGATCAATGCCGCGAGGGCCCGATCCGTCGCGGACGCTCCCTCGACCTGCCATTCCGCCAACGCCTGCAGCGCACGCTGATACTGAGCCTCCGCGCCCAGCGCATACGCGAGAAGCAATCGGAGTCTCGACTCCGGCGGCACGGGATACGCCCGCAGTAACCAGGTGAGCAGTCGTTCCGCTTCCCTCGGAGCGCCGCGCACGATGGCGGTTTCCGCGGCCACCAGCCCGGTCTCCATCGCTTGCCGCTCGAAGCCCGCGCCGATCGCATGATGGACGTGCTCGAGCATCGCCTGGAGCTCGTGCCGCTCCAGAGACGCCGCCACCCGTTGCGCGAACTGCGCATGATGGTACTTGCGCCGGTCGAGCCCCATGGCGTGATACACGAATGCGCGGTGCAACTCGTTCTTGAAGGACAGCCGCCCGTGCTCCACGCGACCGACGCCCCGGTCGAGCATCTCGAGTATGACACGCTCGCCCGCTCCGCCCTCCAGCCCCAGGAGACTTGACACTTCCGCCGGCGCCAGGGCCTTGCCTGCGACCGCAAGCACCTGCAGCGCATGCTGAGCGTCGGTCGACAGCACGTCGAATTGACGCGCGAAGACCGCGCGCAAATCCGGGGGCGGCGTCCACGTGAGGGCAACCCCGTCGCCGAGACTCTCCGCGGCGACGAGCGAGTCCGCTTGATGCGTGCGCCAATCCACGATGAGCATCTCAACGTGATAGGGATTCCCCTGGGAGAGACGGACGATCGCCTCTCGGATGTCCGGATCCGGGGTCTTGGAATCGGTCGAGAGATCGCGGATCAGACTCAGGGCGTGCGCGCGGTCGAGCGGCTGGAGCTCGATTGTCGTTCCCCATGCGAGTCCGCCGCGTTTGCCTTCGCCCACGCGCTCCCCGGCGAGGAGAAGGGTGGGCACGCGCGTCCCCTCCAGCACGCGCGTGACCAGGAACAGCACTTCCTGGCTCGCTGGATCGAGAAACTGGAGATCGTCGAACGCGAGCAGCACCGGGCCGCCCTCGGCGACGGCTTCCATCATGCGACGCACCGCCTCCGCGACGCGCAGGCGAATCGAGTCCGCAGGCGCGTCGGGCGGCTCCGGCACACCTGGATAAATCGCTCGCAAACCCGGACACACTCGGGTCGCCTCGGCGAGCCAGAGCGGGTCTGTGCCGCCGGCCGCCGGATCGCGCGCCAAGGCGGTGATGAGCTCCGAGACCGCCGCGTACGGAATGCCCTGGCCGATTTCCTGACACGAGACAATGAACACCGGCCACGCGCGCGCCTGAAGCGACGTGGCGAATCGACGCAGCAGCGCGCTTTTCCCGAGGCCCGGCGCTCCGGTGATCACGCAAGCCTGGTAACCGCCATCAACCACGCGATTTGAGATTGCTTCCAGACGCGCCAGCTCTACCTCACGGGCGACAAATGGGGGTGGCCGGGTGAGCCGGTCGGCGAGCGCAAGCGCCTGAACCGGAACGGCAAGTCGCTCGCCACGTTCCAGTCGCCGGAGCAGGCGAGCGATCTCGGGGTTCGGAGTGGTTCCGAGTTCCACCCGGGCCCGTTGGACGTGATCTTTGAGCAGGCGGATCGCCGTTACGGCGTCCCTATCGACCATTGCCCGTTCAGCGAGCGCGTATATTGCTTCGGCGCACAGCGGGTCGACGTCGTATAGTGCTGCGGCGAGTCGATATGTCTCCGCTGGATTGCCCCGGGCGCGCGCCGCCTGGAGCGCGGCTCGGAGGATGTCTCGCGTCTGGGACTTGAGCCGGGCGCGCGCGCCGTCTACCCAGTGGGCGAATTCGGCACCCCCACAGTCCTCGAGTCCTTGGAGCGGTTCTGCCACCCGCGCCGTCGCGATCGAACCCCGGCCGAGGGCGGAAAGATCGGAAGACAACTCGGCCACGAGCTGCACCTGCTGCGTACCGGTCACCGCACCGCTCCCCAAGCACGACCGAATGGCTAGCAATGCCTGGGAGAGCGAATGCCGGCCTTTGGCGGGCAGGACATCGGACCACAGCAAATCGACCAGTCGATCGCGCGGGATCGAGCGCGTGCGTCCCTCGAGATACAAGTAGAGCAGAACGGCAAGGTGTTTCTTGCTCCGGAAGCGAACGGGCGAGCGGCCGCCTCGAACGAGCTCGGGCGATCCCAGAACGTTGATCTGAAACTGAGCGGTCACGAAGTGTTGAGGCCCTTTCACTTAAGGTATCGCAGGGGGTGCGGCCTAGGCTAGCGCCTCAGCCACAATTGGGACAGAATCCACGCCTCCTCTTAACTGGAGTCCCAAGATGAAGTCCCGAGCCTCTTTTTTGACGATCGCTTTGACCGCCCTTCCCCTGGTGCTCGCCGCACAGGAAAAGGCCGCTGCGGCCGCCCCTGCGTCGACCAGCCCGGTCGCCGATGGGCTGCGCGGCATGCACCAGCGCTTCTCGCGCATTCTGGTCGCCGCCGCGGAGGCGATGCCCGCCGACAAGTACAACTATCGTCCCACCCCGGCGCAGATGAGTTTCGCGCAGATCCAGGTGCATCTCGCCAACGAGGGGAACGACGTCCTCTGTGGCAAGGCGGCCGGCATGGAGGTCCCGAAGCGCGCCGCGGTAGACACCACCGCCACGAAGGAGCAGCTCGTCGCGCGGCTCAAGGAGACGTTCCAGTTTTGTGAGCAGGCCTTTGCAAAAATGGACGACACGAAGCTGGCCGACCCGGTCTCGATGTTCGGCATGAACATGAATCGGGCGATGGCCGTCCTCATCACGGTCGCGGATTGGTCCGATCACTACAGCCAGGAAGCGAATTACCTGCGGCTGAACAACGTGCTGCCGCCGACGGCGCAGCGCCGCACGGGCATGTAGTCCTCACCGGTAGGGGCGCAGCATGCTGCGCCCCTACCCAAGGGACCAATGG
>QHUF01000168.1 GCA_003221075.1 Gemmatimonadota bacterium | reverse complement strand
CCGGCGGAATGCGGCAACGCGTCGCAATCGCGCGCACGCTGATCCTGCGGCCCAGAATCATTCTGATGGACGAGCCATTCGGCGCGCTGGATCCGACCACCCGGATGCGCATGCAGGATCTGCTGGTCCACCTCTGGCGCGACCTGCAGGCGACCGTGTTCTTCGTGACGCACTCGATCGAGGAAGCGGTGTACCTCGGCGACCGCACGTACGTCGTTTCCTCCGCACCCGGCACGATTCTAAAAGAGGTGGCAGTCCCGCCGCCCGATCGCCCCGCGGCGCAGATGCAGAAAGAGCCGGAGTTTCTCAAGGTCGTCTTCGAGCTGCGGGATATGATCGAGAAGCTGCAGCCGTCCACCCGCGCGGGTGACGAATGACGACGCCGGGCGGAGGCATCGGCTACTACCTCTGGCGGGCGTTCACATCGCGCTGGAATCTGCTCGCGGTGTTCGGCGGCGCGGTCGCCGCGATGCTGACACCGTGGCCCGACGTGCTGCTCCCGCTGGTCGGTGCCGGTGAACTGATATACCTGGGCGGCCTAGTGTCGTTGCCCCGCTACCGCGAGGCGATCGATGCCCAAGTCGCCGACAAAGCCCGCGCGCAGATCCGCGCCCAAGCGCCGACCCTCAATCAGCTCCTCCTCGTCCTGAACACGGACGCGCAGCAGCGCTTTAATGCGCTCCGCCGCCGCTGTCTGGACATGCGCTCGATCGCGCGCACTAACCGGCCCGACACCGTCGACGGCACCACCGATGCCTGGACACCGGCGCTCGACCGGCTCTTGTACGGATTTTTGCGCCTGCTCGGCCAACAGAACGGCCTGCTGCGGTTCCTCGGCTTGACCACCAGCCAGGAGTTGACGAAGCGCCGCGACGATCTCAAGAAGCGCCTCGCCGATGCCAAGGGCTCGGGGGACGACCGCATGATCCGCTCGCTCGAGGAGAGCACCGCGATCGCCGAGCAACGGCTCGACAATTATCAGAAGGCCGTGAAGAACGCCGACTTCGCCGCCCTCGAGCTCGACCGCGTGGAGGCGAAGATCCAGGCGCTGATCGAGCTGGCGGCCAACCGGCAGGACCCCGACTTCTTGAGCAGCCAGGTGGACGCAGCGGCCGCGAGCATGGATCACACCGAGGCCACGTTGAATCAGCTGCAGCAGATCACCGGCGGGAGCGAGCAGATGGACGAGGTACCCGCCATTCTGGATGATCCGGGCAAGACACCTACCCGCACCACGCGTGCCTGATACGCCGTCGCTCCTGCCGGGCGGGCTCCCTCCATGGGCGCCGCCGTGGGCCGCGCAGCTCGCCGAGCTGTGCTTCTCGGGCACGACGTCCGTGTTCTTGTTGCACGGCAACACCAACGACCTGCTGCCGCGGGGCGCCACGCCGGAGGACGGCTACGGCACCATCGCCGATCTCCTCGCCGAGCAGCTGTTCGGCAAGTGGGATCTGTTGCTGCACTACGATCTGGGCCGAGGGCTCAGGGCATTTGCGGGGAGAAACGAGAAGCGGCTCCAAAAGATGATCGCGCTCGCGAACGACAAGGTCGCCGACCTGAGCACCGTCAAGAACGATCCCGGCGTCGTGTTGGCGCTGCTCGACCGCTTCGTGCGTAACAACATCGTGTCGGCCGACAAGGCCATCAGTTTCGCCGTCATCATCGATCAGGCGTCGTTTCTTTTTCCGTCGGGCGAGCCGGGGCGGACGAGCTTCCCCGCCGCGGCGATGCTGGTCACTCTCCTGAACTGGGCAAAGAGCCCGCACGTCAAGAAAATGCCGATGGCGTTCGTGCTGATGGACGAACGGCGCGCCGATCTGAGCGAGCGGGTGACGTCGAGCCCGCATGTCGCGTCGATCGAGCTGCCGTTGCCGCCCGTCGACGAGCGCGAGCGCTTCATCAAGGCGACGATGGTCAAAGTCGCCGCCGAGACGGGCCGCCGCCTCGACGCGAAGGCGTTTCAGGATCTCAAGAAGCGGCTCATCGAGAAGCAGGCGCAGGGGTTGCTCGAGTTCATCGAGCCCAAGTGGACGCTGGATACCATCATCGGGCATGACGCAGCGAAGAGCCGGCTGCGCCAGGACGCCGAGTTATTGCGCAAAGGTCGACTGGCCAGTCTGCCCATGGGCTATCTGTTGTGTGGGCCGGTCGGGACGGGCAAGACGTTTCTCGCGCAGTGCACCGCGGGCGAGATCGGCATCCCGTGCGTGATCCTCAAGAACTTCCGCTCCAAGTACGTCGGCGAGACGGAAGGCAACCTGGAGCGCGTGCTTTCCGTGCTGCGCGCGATGGGGCCCGTGATGGTGGTGGTCGACGAGGCCGACGCCGCACTCGGGAGCCGCGAGGCGGAAGGCGATTCCGGCACCTCGAGTCGCGTGTTCGGGATGATCGCGGCGCAAATGGGCGACACGCGCTACCGCGGCGCGATCCTCTGGATGCTGCTCACCGCCCGTCCTGACCTGATCCCGATCGACTTGAAGCGTCAGGGCCGAGCGGAGGTGCACATCCCGCTGTTCTATCCGACGGATGACAAGGAAATCCGCCAGATGTTTCTGACGCTCGCCGGGAAGCTTCAGGGGAAACTGGTGGCGGAGGACATTCCGGCGGTGCCGCACGCCGGCGAGCTGTCGGGCGCGGATGTCGAGGGGCTAGTGGGACGGGCGCTGCGGCTGTCACTGCTGGCGGGCAGTGAAACGATCACCCGCGCCGCCCTGACGGAGGTCTTCGCAGAGTTCTTGCCGTCGACTGAGGGGATCGAGAAGGAGCTGCAGGAGCTAGCGGCGATCCTGGAGTGTACGGACCGGCAGTTCCTGCCGGCAGCGACGGCAAAACGAATGGACAGCGAGGGGCGGGCGCGGATGCAGCAGCGGTTTTTGGAGCTCAGGCGGCTCGTGGAACTGAGTTAGGCTCGCCGAGCAAGTTGAGACCGCGACCGCCGTGATTCGGGCGCAATATGAGGAGGGAACGTGCGATTTACCCGGTCAGCGTTCCTCGTCGTTGCCGGAAGCCTGCTGTGCGCTGCGGTGGGTTCGGGACAGGCTCCGTGCTCCGCACCATCGCGGCGGCTCACAGGGACTGACTACGCTCTACTGGGGACCTCTACCACGTTGCTTGCCGCCGATTGGCTTACGTCCGTCGATGCCATACGTAGAGGCAGAAACCCTGAGTTAAACGTCCTCATGGGGCCGCACCCCAGCGTGGGTCGCTTGAATACGTACACGACGTTGAGCACGATCGCCAACCTTTCAGTCGCTCGTATCTCCAAGCCGTCTCTGCGACGAGCTGTGTGGATTGTCGTGAGCGCTGTGGAGGTAAGAATCATCCTCCACAATTTCGCCCTAGGCTATCATCTGAATTTCAGGATATGAGTCGCGTTGAAGTGTGAAGCGAAAGCCTCCTGGACAATTATCTCCGCGCGGCTCGATGAATTGTGAAGCTGAGCGCGTTTTTTTGCGCTATGCTTCCGGTGAAAGAGCGCTCTATACTTGCTCACGAGCACGCCGAGCGACTCTCGACCGCGGTGTCTCTTGCTCGAAGTGATTGCCGAAATCGACCCAATCGAGGTTATCGAAGTCATCTGCGGGAGAGTAAGGTGTCAGCACCGGACCAATTGCCGCTTCCCGAGCTCGACGCTCATGCTATCGACGTCGAGGAGTTCCGAGCCTATACACCCGAGAAGTTCGAGCTGTTGGATGGGTATCTCTTCGACACTCGCCAACACACGGAGTCCCGTCGGCGATTACTGCACCTGCTACTCGTCAACGTTGGCTTGCTCGAGGCTGTGCGACTGGCACCCGAGGAACGCTGGCGCGAAGCGCTTCAGCGGGTTTACGAAACGTAGAAGCTGGGAGTGGTCACCGAGAACCGACGGTCCGCACTCGAAGACGCCCAGCGCGGCGCTGGAGCGGCCTCCGCACGATAATGTCCACATCACGGCCGAGCGCGATCAACCAGGTGAGCAGGCGCTCCGTGGAGAAGCCAGCCAGCCGCCCGTTGAGGAGGTGTGAGACTTTCGGCTGGTCAATGCCCATCAGCTCAGCGGCCGCAGCCTGGGTGAGTTTGCGTCCCGCGATCGCGCGCGCGATTTCGGCCGCGAGCCGCGTCTTGAGGAGGCGCTCCTCCGCCCCTGGCAGGCCGAGGTCGGCAAAGACGTTGCCGCTACTCTTGATGATCTTCATAGGTCCTACACCTCGCCGCGCGCATGGCGCTGGGCCCAGCGCAGGCGCGCCTTGATCAGATCGAGTTCGTGCTTCGGCGTCGCGCGCCGGTCACGATGGAATATGCCAGTTATCGCATAGAACGTCAACGCTCTTTGGGATGGGGCGGAACCATGCCGGTACAATCGCCCGGTGCCTACGCCGGACCAGCATCAATTCTACGCGCGGCGCGCGGCAAAAAACTCGCGTATCAGCTCGGCGCACGCCTCCGCTTCAACCCCGCTCTGCACATCCACCCGGTGATTCAGCCGCGGATGCCGCACGATGTCCCCCACCGACCCGCACATCCCCGCCTTCTCATCGAACGCCCCAAACACAAGCGTTTTGACCTTGGCCAATACAATCGCTCCCGCGCACTGCGCGCACGGCTCGATCGTCACGTAAAGCGTGCAATCGGTGAGCCGATCGGTATCTAACGCCTCGAGCGCCCGCTCGATGACGAGAAACTCGGCATGATACGTGGGGTTTCTACGCGCGACAGTCTCGTTATGCGCCTCGGCAACGATCTCGTCGCCGCGCATCACGACTGCGCCTATCGGCACTTCGTCCTTCGATGCTGCGAACCGCGCCTGCTGGAGCGCCGCTTCCATCCCTGGATTACCACGCACGACGCACCACGCACGACGCACGGTCTTTAAGCACGCACCGGCTCCCGGGCCTTCTCGAAGCTCAACGAATTGCCGTCTTTCGCGCGGTCGACCAGGATGCGGTCGCCCTCGGCATACTGCCCCTCCAGCACCGCCACCGCGAGCGGATTCTGCAGCAGCCGCTGGATCGCACGCTTCAAAGGCCGCGCCCCATAGACAGGATCGTAGCCCTCCGCGACGAGCAGCTGCTTCGCCGCGGGCGTTACCTCGAGCGTCAGTTTGCGGTCGGCGAGCAGCTTCTCCACGCGCTTGATCTGGATATCCACGATCTGCGCGATGTCCTCGTGCGTCAGCGGCCGGAAGATGATGATGTCGTCCACACGGTTCAAGAACTCCGGCTTGAACGCCTGACGCAGCA
>QHUF01000296.1 GCA_003221075.1 Gemmatimonadota bacterium | reverse complement strand
CAACGGCTCTACGAGGCGCTCGGCCAGCTGCGGCCGGCAGCACTCGAGCGCGTCGCCGACACCGGCGTGGTGGCGCGCTTTCGGGGACGTGATCCATCGGCGCCGGTGGTTGCGGTACGAGGCGACATCGACGCGCTTCCCATCACCGAAGCGACCGGACTCCCGTTCGCGTCGCAGCGCCCCGGCGTGATGCATGCCTGCGGGCACGACGTGCACGCTGCGTGGACGGTCGGCGTCGCCCACCTCCTGGCGAGGGAACCGGCCGCTGGTGACGTGGTCGTCGTGCTCCAGCCGGCGGAGGAAACGGGGAAGGGCGCCACGGCGGTACTGGCCTCCGGAGCGCTCGCCGGTGTGGCCGCGATTTTCGGCGCGCACGTGGACCGTCGCTTTCCAGTGGGACAGGTAGTGGCCCAACCAGGCGCGCTCGCGGCATCTGCCGATAGTTTCACCATCACCCTCCGGGGAACAGGTGCTCATGCCGCTCGACCGCACGAAGGCGCAGACCCGGTCGTGGGCGCGGGCGCCCTGATCGGTGCGCTGCAAACCGTTGTGTCGCGGCGTGTCAGTCCGAGCGTGCCCGCCGTCCTGACCGTTGGAAGCGTCCACGCCGGCACCGCACCCAATGTCATTCCGGACTCAGCGACATTGTCCGGAACACTCCGTGCGGTCGACCCCGACACGCGTGCGCTGCTGCAGCGAGAGGTCCGACGCGTGGCCGAAGGAGTCGCCGCGGCGCATGGGCTGACGACCGTGGTGGCGCTCGACATCGGTCCTCCCCCGCTCATCAATCCGCCGCAGGCGGCTGGTTGGGCGCGGCGCGCCGTGGAGAAGGTGCTCGGCGAGGTAGCGATCGTACCGCTCGGTCCGCTCAACCTCGCGGCCGAAGACTTCGCGTGCTATCTGGAGCAGATGCCGGGCTGTTTCCTGCGGATTGGGGCGCGCGAAGAAGGTGGAGTGGCCATTCCGGCGCACTCCCCAAAATTTTACGCAGCGCCCGAGAGCATCTTTGTCGGAGCGGCGGTATTGGCGGAGACCGCTCGCATCGCTTCGGCCGAGTTACACGGAGGCACACCATGACCCACCGTTCTGTCTTTCTTGCCATCGTCGCAGCAATCGCCGGCTCGATTCCCCTGCGAGCCCAGCAGCCCGCCCGGATCGACACCGCGGTGGTCGACAGCATCATCCGCCACCACGTCGCGGAAAAACGGATCACGGGAGTGTCCGTGGGCATCATGCAGCACGGCGCGATCGTCTTCGCCCGCGGCTACGGGACGGCGGATCTGGAGACCCGGCGCCCGGTAACGGCGAGCACCATGTTCGCGATCGGCTCGGTGACGAAGCAGTTCACGTGCAGCGCGCTCCTGATGCTGCAGGAGGAGGGCAAGCTGTCGCTGAGCGATCCGGTCTCGAAGTACTTCCCGCAGCTCACGCGAGCCGCGGACGTCACCCTCCTGGATCTGGGCGGTCACGTGTCGGGGTACCGGGATTACTATCCGCTCGACTATGTCAACCGCGAGATGGCGCGCGCCGAGCCTGCCGACACGATCATCATGCGTTACGCGACGCGACCGCTCGACTTCGATCCGAGGTCGCGGTACTCCTATAGCAACACGGGTTATCTGATTCTGGGCCGCGTGGTCGAGAGGGTCAGCGGCCAGCCGTTCGGTGCGTTTCTCGCCGCGCGCATCTTCACGCCGCTGCACCTCACGCGAACTGCCTATGAGCCGTCGCCCAACGGCGCCGACATGGCGCGGGGATACACGTCGTTCGCCCTCGCGCCACCGATCGCCGCCGAACCCGAGGCGACAGGGTGGGCGGGCGCCGCCGGCGCGATCTGGTCGACGCCGACCGACTTGCTCACATGGGATCGAGCGTTGCTCGAGCACACGCTGATCTCGCCGGCATCGGTGGCGACGCTCACCACGCCGCAGCGCCTCACCGATGGGCGGTCGAGCGGATACGGCTGTGGCGAGGCGATCACTGACCGGGGCCAGGCGGTGCGGTTTTCCCACGGGGGCGCGGTGAGCGGATTCGTGGCGCAGAACACGATCCTCCCCGGCACGCAAACGGCGCTCGTGATTCTGTCGAACGCCGACTTCTCACCGATCGGCGAGCTCCATCAGGAACTGCTCGGCAAGCTGGTGCCCAGTGTGGACGTGCCGGCCGTGCATGGACTCTCGGCGCTCGACGCCGCGAAGAAGTTTCTCTCGGAGCTGGAGCGGGGGACCGTCGATCGTTCGTCGATCTCGGCGGACTTTGACGCGTACCTCACCCCCGCCAAGGTCGCCGCAGCCCAACGCACGCTACGCGGGCTGGGCCGCATCAAGGATGTACGGGTCGCGGGGCTCAGCGAGCGGGGCGGGATGGAAGTCGCGACGGTGCGTTTCACCGTCGGCGGCACGGAAGCATTGGGACTGATGTATCGCACGCCGGACGGCAAGTTGGAGGAGTTCCTGTTCTCGCGAAACTAGGGTCCGAGAAGCAAACGAGCCGGCTTCCGCCGGCTCGTCGCGATGTGACCGTGCGCCGTAATCCCCGCGCCCAGCCTACACGCCGTTTTTCTCACGCGTCGGGAGGGGCCAACACGTCGTGCTTCCGTATGTGCGATTGGTGAATGGGTTTGTTCCCGTCTTCCACGTGAGGTTGTAGCGAAGCAGATCGTTGAGCCGGTGCCCGCCTTCGAAGCTCAGCTCTTTGCGCCGCTCGGCGATGATGGTGTCAATGGCTTCCTGTTGTGTTGTCGCCGACGCCGCCGCGAGTCCTACCTGCGCGCGACGCGCGTTGACCAGCGCCATCGCCGCCGGCACCTGGTTCTGTTGCGCCAGTGCTTCGGCGCGGATGAGGTTGGCTTCGATGCTGCTCGCCAGGCGCATTGGACTCGACAGACTCGTGTACTTCGTCGTGATCCACAGACGGATCGTGGCGTTGAACGCGCCCCGGCCGGCGTCGACGACCGGCACGCGGGGATCGTTCATGGTCCGGTACGCCGGGGCGACCGTGTAGGCGCCCTCCTGTTCGGCGAGGTACCAGAGCTTGTTCCAGCGGCGGACGCTTTCCACGCCACGGCCGACGTCCTTGCTGTAGCCTAGCGTCACCTGATTCGCGAACTGGTCGGCCTCGCTCCACTTCTTGAGGTCCATCTTGACGCGCGCCGTGCCGACGCGGGCCAGGTCCACCAGATCGGCGTCGTTGACCTGCTGGGCGAGGGTCAAGCCTTCCGAGAACCGCGTTTCAGCGAGCGCCAGCGCCGCGCTGGGCGGCTGCGCCGGCGCCCCGTCGAACGCGACCTGGCAGAACGACTCACCCATCAGCAGGTAGGCATAGGCCCCATAGATCTTCACTTGCGCGAGGAGTAAGGCTCGATTCGGGACCTGTTGATCGGTCCACGCGTTGAGTTTCTTCGTCACCTCCTCGGCCTGGAACCGCGCCGTCTGCAGCGTCAGGTTCATGCCGAAGCTGAACTGGGCGTCGCAGGTGGTTGCCGA
>QHUF01000295.1 GCA_003221075.1 Gemmatimonadota bacterium | reverse complement strand
TCGATTTCGAAGAAATCATGAAGGGGATCGTCGCCTTGGGCGCAGCCGGTCTCACCTTCATCCTCTTGGGAGTTGGGGTGAAAGTGCTGTTCTTCCGGCGCCGCCAACTTCCCGGAACCGTTGACCCGGATCAGGTCGAGGGGCTCGAAGACCGGCTGCTCCGAACCGAGACGAAGGTCACGGAGCTCGAGGAGCGGCTCGATTTCGCTGAACGGCTGCTCACCGAAGCACGCAACAAGGCTCAACTTCCGGGAAGACCCTAGCTTCTGAAGTGCCAATCGTTTATGTTGAATCATTCATACGCCTGGCAGTGCAAGCGGCCAGGGGTCGGACCATCAGGCGGCGCCCGCGGACTTCGGCAATGGGCCCTAGTAGCGCGCACCGGCGCGCCGTGATGACTCGGCGACCCTCCCAACGCACCAGCCAGCCTTAACTACGGCGCAACACGCCTCTACCAAAAGCCCGACGCAGCAGACACGCGTCGCACAGTCCCTCGCTTCGAGGGACGTGCTACCCGCTTGTCCGGCCCCAGGGCAGGAACAGAATTCGTTATGACACCGCAGCAAGCTCACAATCATTTGCCACGCCCCGCACACAAAGAACCCCCCGCCCACGCGCCGAATGCGGCGCTGATGATCGACTTCGACAACGTGACGATGGCGATTCGCTCAGACCTCCAAACCGAGCTGAAGCGCCTGCTTCAGTCGGAGATCATCCGGGGCAAGGTTGCCGTGCAACGCGCCTATGCCGACTGGCGCCGCTACCCGCAGTACATCGTCCCACTCTCCGAATCGTCCATCGATCTCATCTTCGCGCCGGCGCACGGGGCCAACAAGAAGAACGCCACCGACATCCGCCTCGCGATCGACGCGCTGGAGCTGGTCTTCACGCGCCCGGAGATCGGAACCTTCATTCTCTTGTCCGGGGATTCAGATTTCTCGTCGCTCGTGCTGAAGCTCAAAGAGTACGGCAAGTACGTGATCGGCGTGGGTATCCGCGAGTCGTCCAGCGATCTCCTCATCCAGAATTGCGATGAGTACTACTCTTACAACGAGCTGGCCGGCTTCACCAAGACGAGCGACGTCGAGTACGTGAAGCGCGACCCGTGGGAGCTGGTCGTCGAGGCGGTCAAACAGATGACGGCGCACAACGACGTCATGCGCTCGGACCGCCTGAAGCAGGTGATGCAGGAGATCGACCCGAACTTCGATGAGAAGGATGCCGGGTTCTCGCGGTTCAGCAAGTTCGTGATCGAAGCCGCCCGTCGTGGACTTATCACGCTGACCCGACTCGACAACGGGCAGTACGAAATCGCCCTCGGCCCGCAGGTCGCAGGCGCGGCGGCGTCGCCGGGGCTCGCCGCGATGAGCGAAGACACCGAGAAACCCCGCAGCCGGGGAGGGAGAGGCGGCAGGGGTCGGGGACGCGGCGCTCGCGACCGAGAAGAATCGCCAACAGCTCCCACTGAGCCGGCCCCGACCGAGGAGCCGGAAGCGCCGGCCGCGAAGGCCGGGTTCTCGTTCGGCGGCGCGTTCGGGTTGATCAAGCAGGCCGTCGGTATGGGCACGGACGACGAGCCGGCTCCTCAGGAAGAAGAAAAGCCGGTGACGGAGGAGCAGGAGGCTCCGCGCCCCGTCCTGTCGGCCCCAATGCCCGATGTAGAAGACGAAGACGACATTCCGATGCCGACGTCGTCGGCCCCGCCGCCACCCTATAGCACGCCGTCGACACCGGGCGGCATTCCGATGCGCAGCGCGCGCTTCCGCCGCGGCTCGCGCGGTGGCGCCCGCCGCCCCGGTGCGGGCGGGGTTCCCGAGATCCCCAAGATTGGCGTGGTGGAAGTCGATCCCAACTTCCGGCCACGCGGCGATGTGGTGCCTCCCAAACCCCCGGCGGGCCAGTCGAGCCCAACGGCCCCCTCGTCGGGATCCGGCCAAGAGCGTGGCGAGCGTGGCGAGCGTGGCGGTCGTGGCGGTGGTCGGGGGGGTCGAGGTGGGAGGGATCGCGGGCCCCGCGCGGAGAACGGCGAGCGCGGCGAGCGCGGCGAGCGTGGCGAGCGCGGCGAACGCGGAGGCCGTGGCCGTCGCGGTGGACGTGGCGGGCGCGGCCGGGGACCGCGTCGGTTTGAAGGCGACTCTTCCGACATCTCGAACCAGAATGCGCGTCCGGTGCACACACAGGCGCCGGAGCATTCAGAACCGGCAGCACCTCCACCTCCTCCACCAACGGTCACCAAGCTCCCAGAGACCGAACCAGGAGAATCGTTCTGGTCGAGGGTGAAACGCGGCTTGACCGGTGGCAGCGGGAGTGGTGACAGTGGCGGAGGAGCGGCTTAACGGTGCGAGGTAGCGCCGTGCAGGCGAAGTTCTACGCGCGACCGACTGAAGCGGTCGCGCGTGGGCTATTGGGCCAGATCCTCGTGAGTGATGTCGGCGGCCGGCGCCGGCAGACCGCCGGCCGGATCGTCGAGGTGGAGGCCTACATCGGTCCCCAGGATCCGGCGTGTCACGCGTACGGCCACCGCCGCACCGCCCGCACCGAGCCCCTCTATGGGCCACCCGGAACGGCCTATGTGTATTTCACCTACGGCATGCACTGGTGTCTCAACGCCGTGACCGAGCTACCGGATTATCCCGCGGCCGTCCTGATTCGGGCGCTTGAGCCGATCGCGGGTCTCGCGACGATGCAGAGACGGCGCGGCAAGGAGCCGCTCTGTTCCGGGCCCGCCCGGCTGTGTGAAGCGCTCGGCGTCACGGGAAAGCTGAATGGTGTGTCCCTGCAGCACGGGCTGCTGCGGATCGTCGAGGGCAAAAAGCCGAAGCCCGGCGACATTGTCACCGGGCCTCGGATCGGCATCACGCAGGCAGCCGATTGGCTGCTGCGGTTTTATCTGAAGGACTCGCCGTTTGTATCTAGGGGTTAGGGGCTAGGGGTTCGGGGTTCGGGAACGACGAGCCCGCAGGCTCTTGCGGAGCGCTCCCAGCATCCGCCCCAGTTGGTCACACGATTGCAGTAAGGACTCGGCCTCAGCCGCGGCGAGAAACCCAAGCCTTTGGCTCAGTGTGAACTGTGTTTCCATTTCTGCGAGCGAGCCACTCGAGACAAGCAGATGCCGTAGATAATCTCCCAATGACCGTGCATGACCCTCCGCAATGTTCGAAGCGACCGAGACGGCAGCTCGCCGCAACTGGTTTGACGAGCCCGTATCGCTCG
>QHUF01000048.1:5749-17863 GCA_003221075.1 Gemmatimonadota bacterium | reverse complement strand
TGGTACAGCTCCGGTGGCGAGGTTCCTTCCGCGGTCGTCCCGATCGTGCGGTTGTACCACTTCGCCACGATCGTGACGCCATCGGGGTTCAAGGACGGCACGAGCCAGAGAATCACGTTGTCCAGGATCGCGCGCGTCGTCGCACCGGTGTCGGTCGCCAACCGGTACGCCAGCGCGACAGGCGAGAGGTGCCCACCCACCTCCGTCGAATGAATGCTCGATGTGATGAGCACGATGGTCTTACCGTTTTGCAGCGCCTCGCGGGCGGCCCGACTGGTCCGGAATGAGCGGGGGTCCGCGAGTCCCGCGTTCACCTGCCGGTAGTAGTCGAGCCGCCGCAGGTTCTGCGGGCTCGAAATCACGAGCGCGATGAAGGGCGCGCCGAGCGTCGTCTTGCCGAGCTCGCGGTAATCGACCCGGTCACTCGCCTTGGCGAGTGCCTCGAAGTAGCGGACGAGCACCGGCCATTCCACGAGCTTGCGGTCGTCGCCGGGCTCGAACCCCAGCACGGAGCGCGGCGTGGGAATAACGGCGGCGGCGGGGGGCGGCGGAGGGCGGCGAGGGGCGGCGGGTGGCGTTGCCGGGCGCGCGCGACGCTGCTGTGCGAGCCCCGGCTCCGCCAGCAGCGTGACCGCCAGCGCGAGCAGGACGGACTGCCGAGCGATCAATGCTGGCTCGTCGTAGCCGCGGGCGCCGCTTCGCCGGTCCCGATCCAGTGCGCGAACCAGGTCCGGATCCGCTCCAGCCGGTCGACCAGCAGCCAGGGCGGACCCGTGCGCGACAGACCGTGGGAGGAGCGCGGATAGCGCACGAACTCGGCCGGGATGCCGCGTTTGCGCAACGACATGAAGAGCTGCTCGGCATCGGTGATCGGCACGCGCTTGTCGTCCTCGGAGTGCACGATCAACATCGGTGTGTGCATGCTGGTCGCGTACTTCATCGGCGAGAGCACGCGGTAGAGTGAATCGCTCTCCCACGGCGCCCCATTGAACTCGTACTCGGTCAATCCCTGGGCATCGGACGATCCGTACCACGAATACCAGTTGAAGATCGAGCGATCGGTTTGCGCCACCCGGAACCGGTTGGTGTGGCCGACGATCCAATTCGTCATGAAGCCGCCGTACGAGCCGCCCAGGACCGCCATGCGCGCCGTGTCGACGCCGCCCTTGCTGCGTGCGATCGCGACGTCGACCGCCTGCATCAGATCCTGGTAGTCCTCCATCCCCCACCGCGCGCGCGTCGCGTACGTGAACGCGTGCCCGTAGCCGCTCGACCCGCGTGGATTCGTGAACAACGTCCAGTAGCCCTGACCAGACAGCATCTGAAACTCCGGAAAGAGCACGTTGCCGTAGTTCGAGTGCGGGCCGCCGTGAATCGAGAGCACCAGTGGGTAGCTCTTGCCCGGCTGATAGCCGTACGGCTTCATCAACCAGCCTTCGATCTTCAGGCCGCCGACGCCGGTGAACCAGAACGTGTCGGCGGGAATCACGGTGACTTGCTTCAAGAGCGAATCGTTGAACGATGTGAGCCGGCGGTCCGTCCCGCGAGCGAGCGGAGCCACATACAGCTCGGTGCCATGCGTGATGTCGCTGGCCGTGTAGGCGAGCGACCGCCCGTCTGTACTGAGCGAGAAGCCGCGCAGCTGGCGCTCTCCCGTTGTCACCTGACGAACTGGGCCACCAGCGACCGCCACGGCAAAGAGGTGCACGTTGCCGTTGGTCTCGGCGCTGAAGTAGATCGTCTTGCCATCGGCCGACCAGGTGGGACCGCTGGGGTCGAGACTCCAGTCCATCGCCGTAAGGTTTCGGGCGCTGCCTCCGCTTGCCGGAATGATGCAGATGTCGTTCTCCACGTCCCGGCCTTTTGAGCACACGAACGCGATCGTCTTCCCGTCCGGAGACCAGGCGGGCGAGCTGCTTTGCGGGAAACCGGTCGGAAGGGCTCGAGTCGTGCCATCGGCAACATTGACGAGGAAGAGCGCGGGCCAGTTGTCGTTCCGCACCTCTTTGTTTTCGGTGGAGTCCTGATCGAATGCGATCGTCTTGCCATCGGGCGACCACGCCAGCGAGTTCTGGCTCAGGTCGCCGCTGGTGAGCTGGCGCGGTGCACCGCCGGCGAGCGGTACGAGATACAAATGGCTGGGGCGCCTGGTCTCGCGCGGGGGGAGGTACCCGCGCTCATCGCCGACGATCGGGATCGAGGTATACACACGGCCGTCGAAGCGTTTGGGATCGGCACCGCGGGTGATCGCGACGGGGGACACGCGAGTCCGCCACGTCTCCTTCTTCATGCTGTCCGGCTCGTC
Source organism: Gemmatimonadota bacterium (assembly GCA_003221075.1). Taxonomy (GTDB): domain Bacteria; phylum Gemmatimonadota; class Gemmatimonadetes; order Gemmatimonadales; family GWC2-71-9; genus 20CM-2-65-7. The sequence goes on along the minus strand of QHUF01000048.1, from coordinate 15,558 downwards.
GCCGCGCCATGCATACGCGAGCCATTGCCCATTTGCCGAGAAGATGGGCATCGCGTGGACGCCTTTGATCTGGAATGCTTCACCGCCTGGAGCGGCGGTCCGCAGAAACCAGATGTCGTCATCCGCGCCCTCGCGCTTGCTCGAGAACGCGAGCAACGAGCCGTCGGGCGACCAGTTCGGGTTCGACGCTTCGGTCGTGGGACTGGTGTAGCGGAACGCCGGCGCGGAGCCGTCGGCGGGCGCCATCCAGATCTCGTTGTGGCGCCGGTCCTTGTCCTCGACGACGGTGGTCACGACGAACGCGACGCGTCGCGCGTCGGGCGACAGCGCCGGACTGCTCACGACGGTCAGCCGATAGTAGTCGGTGGATTGCCAGGCACGCTGTTGTCCCTGGAGGCCGGCTGGGACCAGAAGACCGATGATCACGACACGTTGCAAACGCATACGGGTCTCGAGAGGGTCGGGGCGACTGAAAATACTAGGGGTCAGGACAGTTTGCTTGTCCTGACCCCAGTGACCTGTTCACGACTGCTGCGCCTGCTGCGTCTGCGGCGTCTCCTAGTTCAGCTTATGCAGCTCAACACGCCGGTTTTGTGCCCGTCCCTCAGGCGTCGCATTCGGCGCGATGTAGCCTGAAGCCCCGTATCCTCGTGCCTGCATCCGCATGGGGCTGACTCCTCGGCGAGCGAGATACGCGCGCACGGCGGCAGCCCGCGCCATGGAGAGGTGGAGGTTCATCGGACGCCGGCCCGTGGAGTCCGTATATCCCGCGATCTCGATCCGAATCTCGGGATTGGCTACGAGGGACCCAGCCACCTGATCCAGAACTGCGTACGACGAGGTCGTCAGCACCGATCTGCCGCTCTGGAAGTTCACGCCCTGCAGAATCAGCGTCGGGCGGGCCGGCGGCGCGCCCGGGGGCGCCGGAGTCACCGGGCGCTCCTCGAACAGCAACAGGCAGCCGAATTGATCGACGCGCGAACCCGCCGGCGTGTTGGGGCAGCGATCCTGCGGATCGATCACCCCGTCACCGTCGGTGTCGTGCGCGAGCGGGCACCCGTTTGCATCGACCTGAATCCCGGGCGGCGTGTTGGGACACTTGTCGAGGCCATCGCCCACGCCATCCTTGTCGCTGTCTGCCGGACAGCCGAACGCGTCAACCGGCGTGCCGGCAGGCGTGTCGGGGCAGCGATCGATGCCGTCGAAGACCTTGTCGCCGTCGGAATCCGACGGGCAGCCGTTCGCATCGACCGTCGCGCCGGCCGGGGTATCCGGGCACTTATCGACCCCGTCCCAGACCCCGTCGTGATCGGAATCAATCGGGCATCCCGTCGAATCGACGGTCGCACCCGCCGGCGTGTCCGGACACTTGTCGAGGAGATCATTCACGCCGTCCTGGTCCGAATCAGACAGCGGGCCAGGAGCGGCTCCGGCGAGCGGACACCCCTTCGCGTCCACGGCAGTACCGGCTGGCGTGTCGGGGCACTGATCGATCCCGTCGAACACCTTGTCGCCGTCTTGATCGTGCGGGCAGCCCATCGCATCCACCGTCGCACCCGTCGGCGTATTGGGGCACTGATCGATCCCGTTCAATACGCCGTCACTATCGGAGTCGGCGGGACAACCGCGGTTATCGACGGTCGCGCCACGTGGCGTATCGGGGCAGGCGTCATTCTTGTCCCCGACGCCGTCCTGATCGGCGTCCCCGGCGCGGGCCGGGTCCGGCTGAAAGAACGCGAGCCCCGCTGACGCCATAAGGTGCGTTGCGTTCTTCGACCCGCCGGGAAACGTGCTCGTCGTGCTTGGCGTGTAGATGCCGCGCGCCTCAAATCGGAGCGCGAACCGCGAGCTCATGAAGAACTTTGCCCCGGCGCCGCCGTGGAATCCGCCGTCGGTGAAATGGTAGGGATTGGTATTGCCGAAATCGAGTAGCGAGTAGCCACCGAGCACGTAGACGGACATGCGGCTCGCGTTCAGCGCGTTCACGACAAGGCTTCCGCTGCCGATCAGCCCCTCGATGTGCGCCGCGCCGACATCCTGCGGTGACTGGAACAGCGCCTCGACCTCGAGATCGATCATCGGTGTGAGCGCGTACGCGAAGCGCACACCGCCGCCGGGCTTGTCGGCGAGACCGAAGGCCTTGTCGTATCTCGTGTAGGCGCCGAATACGCCGACTTCGTAGCGGCGAGCATACTGCGCCTCCAGCCGCGTTGCCGTCAGCGCCAGCACGATGAGTATCGGGGCGATGCGTTTCACGTTTGGCCTCCGCCTTAGTTAGTCTGCCGCAGCTCGACCCGCCGGTTCTGCGCGCGACCGGTTGCCGTCGTGTTCTGCGCGACCGGCTGCGCTGCACCATACCCCTTGGAGACCATCCGCTCGGGAGTGACGCCCTTGCTCGCCAGGTACGCCCGTACGGCATCGGCACGTGCCTGCGACAGACGCAGGTTCGTCGCCGAGGCCCCCGTGTTGTCGGTGTGTCCGCCGATTTCGATCTTGATGCCGGGGTTGGCAACGAGCGACGCCGCCACGATGTCGAGAATGGTGTACGAATCAGGCTTCAACGCCGAGCGGCCCGTCTCGAAAGTCACGCCGCGGAGCACAACTGGGGTCTTGGCCTCCGTAAAGAGGATCGGACATCCGGCCGCATCAACGCGCGTGCCGGCCGCCGTTCCGGGGCATTTGTCCTTGGTGTCGTCTATGCCGTCGCCGTCGGTATCCGACGAGCGCTGGCAGCCTGCCGAATCCACCTCGGTCCGCGCCGGTGTATTGGGGCACTTGTCGATGCCGTCGGGTACGCCGTCGCGGTCGCTGTCGACCGGACAGCCGTTCGTGTCGACGGTCGCACCGACCGGCGTGTTGGGACACTGGTCGGGACCGTCAGGCACGCCGTCCCGGTCGCTATCGGTGGGACAGCCCTGCGCGTCCACACGAGCACCGGTCGGCGTGTTCGGGCACTTGTCGATCCCGTCGGATACGCCATCAGAATCCGTATCCTTGGGGCAACCGCGGGCGTCGACCTCTGCGCCCTCTACGGTGTTGGGACAGGCGTCGAGCCCGTTGTAGACCTTGTCGCGGTCGGAGTCACTCGGACACCCACGCGCATCGACGACGGCGCCGGTCGGCGTCCCGGGACACGCATCCTTCCCGTCAGCGACGCCGTCCAGATCGGCGTCGCGCAGCGCGCCAGGTCCGGTGAAAATCGATAGCCCCGCCGAGCCGACGATGTGTCCCGCCCAATTGCCACTCGAGAACCTGGTGCTGGGCGAGTAGATCGCCCGCCCTTCAATCCGGAGGGCGACTCGGTCGCCCAAAAACAGCCGGTCTCCAATCGCACCGTGCACGGCGTTGTCGGAGAAGCTGTAGCCTGGCCGGTCGCCGAACTCGAGCCGGGTGTAGCCGCCGAGGAAATACAAGAGGTTGCGCGCGTTGCCCGTGTTGAACACGAGACTGCCGCTCGCCAGCGTCGCGGTCGCGTTGTTGCCCCCGGCATAGGGTGTCGGCTGCTGATAGCCCATTTCGAACTCGATGCCGACGACCCGACTGAAAAAGTAGCCGAGCCGCCCGCCGCCCCCGATCTGCTTGTCGAGCACGAATGCGCGGTCATAGCGCGTGTAGGATCCGAATCCGCCGATTTCGAACTGATGGGTATGCTGGGCGATGCACAGCGCAGGAACCGCGCTGAGATAAAACACCAGTAGTGTCGTCCGGGCGCGCATGTCTTCTCCCCGAGGTTGGCTCTTCACTTTAATAATCAGCCCCTCGTGAAGAAACCCCTGTAACCTCGGTCACAAGCCGTTGGGGCTCCCTCCCGGTCCCGCCTAAGGGTGTCCGTTCCCTCCTCTGATGAAGCGCAGTGCCTGGGAGAGCTGCTCGGCCAGCGCCGACAGCTCGGTGGCACCCTTGGCGAGATCCTGGATGGCGCGCAATTGCTCGGAGGCCGCGGCCGCAACCGCCTCGGCCTCCTGGCTGGACGTCTGCGCGCCCGTCCGCGCCTGCCCGAGAGACTCGGTGATGCGCGTCGCCAGCTCGGCGCTGTGTCGTCCGATTTCCGCCACCTGTTTCCCGGCGCGCGCCGTCTCGGCGGCCGCTTCCGCGATCCGCTCCAGGTCCTGTACCCACGCCGCGGAGCTCTGAACCACCTGGCCGAGATCGCCGCGGATCCGCTCGATGAGCTGGGCGGCGCGGTCCAACGCGCGCCGCGTGTCCTGGACCGCTTTGCCGACGTTGCGCGCCTCCCGTCCGCTCGCCTCGGCGAGCTTGTGCACCTCATCGGCGACGACGGCAAACCCACGGCCGTGAATCCCCGCGCGCGCGGCCTCGATCGTCGCGTTGAGCGCCAAGAGATTCGTCTGATTCGCGACGAAACCAATCGTTTCGGAAAACTTCTCGACCTGCGACGCCACTTCACGCAGGCGCCCCACTTCGGCGGCGCTCTCCTCGGTCGTCGCGCCGAGATCGGTCAGCTGCCGCACCGCGGTCTGGGTCGCCTGCCGCACCCGGTCGGTGGTTTTTTCCATCTGCGAGCCCGCCTCGCGCGTCCGGTCGCCGGCTGTCGCGAGCTCGGCGGCGCTGTCCTTCAACTGGCCCGCTTCACGGGCGGCGGTGCTGACCAGCGTTGCCGCCTGGCCCGCGCCGTGACTCGCGCGCTGGGCCGCCGCGGCGACTTCCTCGCTGGACGCGTGAATCTCCTCCGTCGTGGCGGTCAATGTCTGCACGTACTGCGTCGTCTGATCGGACGCGCCGGTCACCGGACGCAGCGAACCATCGATCGCCACCATGAGCGCGAGTTGCGGCGCGAGCAGCTCCAGGAGCTCGCCATCCGACTGACGGTACATGGTGGGATTCGAGTGCCGCACGCTCCAGAGACCGACGAGCTGACCCGCGTGGTAGAGCGGGATGAGCATTTCCGAGCCCGGCGTCTCGCCGCCCGGCACTATGACCTGATCTCGCGCGAGTCCATGCGCCACGAGGGGGCGGCGCAGCCGCAGTGCTTCACCAGTCAGGCCGGCGTCGGAATCGAATCGGAACGCGGCGGCACCAGGTTGCGATGCCGTGTCGGCGACCAGCTCCATTTGACGCGTGCGGGGATCGTAGCGAGCAAATCCCATCTGTTCCCAGGGGACGAGCCGGCGCACCAACTCCTGCACGCGCTGGAAGCTGTGACTCAACGTGAGCTCTGCGGCGATCACCTGGGCGAGCCGCTGAATCAGATGCAGCTCGTCGGCCCGCACGCCCAGACGCAGCACACCGAGACTGCCCCAGGTCGCGAGCGCCAGCGCGCCGATGAGCAACGCGCGCGTACCGCTCGGAAGCGTTGCGTGCACCACCGCGAGCCAGCCCAGTGCCAGGGCGGCGGACACGAGGTAGACGATCGATTCCCACCGCAGCGTGAGCCGGGCGTCCACCCACGCGATCGTTTGACCGAGGGCGAGCTCCAGATAGAACGTGCCGTTCACGATCATGGGCAGCACGACGATCGTGAGCGCGACCACCCAGGCGTTGTCGGCGGACAGTGCCGCAACTCCGGTCGCTCCGCTCAGGCGGGTGTACATGAGTCCCACGAACGTGGATCCTGCCGTCAGATGCGCCGCGTTCCCCAGCGACGCGCGGAGCGGGAGGCGGCGCAGCAATACGTCACCGACCAGCATCGCGAATGGCGCGACGATCGCGGCGAACGCCCAGCCATGGTCGAGGATCCCGAACAGCATGACACCGAGGACGTATGAGGAAAAACCGTTACCGGGAAGCGCGATGCCATAGCGGCGGGTGATCGCCGCGACGAGGACGAGCAATGCGCCGGCCAGCGGCAGGTTTTCTCCGGCCGGCACTCGACCGTTGACGTACGCGGTGAGCCCGGCGCCGAAACTGACGATTGCGGCGAGCGAAACCGCGACGCGGACGAAGAGCGCTGGTGCGGTCGAGAATCGCGAGAGGAGCCGCATACGCTGTGGCGCAAGGTCGGCGCCGTGGCGCGGTGTGTCAAGCGCGACTATCGTTCACGCCATGACCGTCACAATCGAATACTGCGTCATCTGAAACTACGAACCTCGGGCCACCGGTCTGGCGGCCGAAATCCGCGATGCCTTCCCCCATGCTGAGGTGCGGTTGATCCAATCCTCCGGCGGCGTCTTTGAAGTCGACGTCGACGGCCGCCGCGTGTACTCGAAGAAAAGCTCCAAGCGCCATGCCGAATCGGGCGAAGTGGTGCGGCTGATTCGCGAGGGGGGAGCCGCCGGCAAGCAGTGAGGATTGCGATCTCCACCGGCGGCGGTGACGCGCCGGGCCTCAATGCCGTCATCCGCGCCGTGGTACTCAGCGCGGTGCATCGCGGCTGGGAATGCGTAGGGATCAGACGGGGATTCGGCAGCCTGCTCGGCGAGGCCGAGCTGATGCCCCTGGGCCCGAACGAAGTCCGCGGCATCACCCACCTCGGCGGCACGATCCTCGGCACGTCGAATCGCGGCAATCCCCTCAACTGGCGTGTGCAGCGGCCGGACGGCTCCTGGGAGGAGCGCGACCGCACCCAGGAGCTGCTCGATTCCTTCCGCGCGAATCGTCTCGACGCCCTGGTGGCGATCGGCGGCGATGGCACGCTCGGTATCGTGCTGCAGCTCTGGAAAAAGGGTCTCCCCGTCGTCGGCGTCCCCAAAACGATCGATAACGATGTCGGCGGAACCGTTACGACGTTCGGCTTCGACACGGCCGTTTCCACGGCGACCGACGCGATCGACAAACTGCACTCAACCGCGGAAAGCCATGAACGTGTGATGGTCGTGGAGGTGATGGGCCGCTACGCCGGCTTCATCGCCCTGAGCTCGGGCATCGCCGGATCGGCGGACGTCATCCTGATTCCCGAAATCCCCTTCGACATCGACAAGGTCTGCGACAAGATCCGGCGTCGCGAGGCCGAAGGACGGCATTTCAGCATGGTCGTAGTGGCCGAAGGTGCCGCGCCGAAGGGCGGCACGGTGTCCTTGGTCGATCCCGCGCACGAACGCCTCGGCGGCATCGCCGAAAAGGTGGCGCACTCGATCGAGCAGATGACAGGGAAAGAGACGCGGTCACTGGTGCTCGGACATCTGCAGCGGGGTGGCGGCCCGACGACGTTCGATCGGATGCTCGCGCTGCGCTTCGGCGCGGCGGCGGTTCGCCTGGTTGCGGAGCGGGAGTTCGGGATGATGGTGGCGTTACAACCGCCGAATATCGTCCCGGTCGCGATCGCGGAGGCGCTGGCGACTCCGCGCCGCGTGCGCCTCGATTCTGACAGCGTTGCCACGGCCAGAGACCTGGGGATCAGCTTCGGAGACTGAACAGGACAACCTGTAGCCACCGTCGGACAGTGGCGCCGCTTCCCCCGAAACGCGTAACTAGCTACCACTTAACAACTTACTTCTTCAGGCCCACATGGCACGTGTCTTCCTTAGTCAGGGGCACGCCAAGGAGGCATCCAATGAAACGCATCTTCGTCATTCTCGCACTGTTGTTTGGTCTCGCCACCGGCGTCGCCGCCGCCCAAACGCGGGTTGGCGTGTCGCTGAGTTTTGGAGACCCGTATTTCGCCGGACAGGTCGTGATCGGCCGGCCCTATTACCATCGCTACGCACGCCCTTACTACTACCGCTACCATCCTGCTCCCTTGATCGTCGTCGGACCGCGCTACTACCACGCACCTCGCGTGATCGTCGTGCGGCCGCATCGTCGTTACGGGCGCGGATATCATCGCGGCTGGTAGCTAGGAAGACCACCCAGGGGGCGCCGCTACACCGGCGCCTCCGTTCTTTTTCTATATTCCAGCAGTGCGCATATCCCGCGATCATTTCCTTCCCCCAGACCCCAAGGCATTCCTCGCAGCTGAGCCGCCCACGGGGCGAGTCATTGTCATCGCTCCGACACGGGCCGCCTGCGAGACGATCGAGCTGGCCTTGGGCCTGAACCTGGAGACCCTGCTCGAGCGCGAGCACGGGGACGACATTGGACGACTCGCCGGGTCGGGCCAGGGGTTCGGCGTCGTGGCCGGCACCGGTACCGGCAAGACGCTTGCGATCCGCAGCATGGCAGAGACCATTCTCAAGGCACCGCTGAAGGTCGGCGTCGTCAATCGCGAGCGCGAAGCGACCCCGGAGACCCCGACCTGGAACGTCGTCATCGTCACCACCGGGATCGCCCGACGCTGGTTCCAGGACGGCCTCATCACCGCGCAGGACACGCTCGTCGTCGACGAGATCCACCAGACGTCGGCCGAGATGGAACTCTGCCTGGCGCTGGGGAAGCGCGCGCGCTGCCGCTTCATCTGGCTGTCGGCGACCGTGGATCCCCGGTTTTACTCGAGCTATCTCAGTTCTGCCGAGGTTCTAGAAACCCGGGCGTTTGATCCCGCCAAGGCGGCTCAGGTAAATGTTCTCGCGGAGCAACCCCTCGAGTTTTTGAACGATCGGTTCATAAAGCGAGTGATGAGGGAGCGTCGAGGCGTTGCCGTCTTCGTTCCCACGAGGGCTGAGGTGGAGCAGATCGCGAAGGAGCTTGGTGACCGCTGGCCCAACCTCGCCACGGCGTTCTACCACGGTGGCGAGCCAATCCGCGTCATTCGACCTTTTCTTGACGGTTTGGTCAAACGACCGTTTTTGCTGGCGATGACTGCTGCGGGCCAGTCCGCCCTCAATATCCGGGGGCTGGATACCGTTGTGATCTACGATGCGCGGTACACGAACGTCGTGGAGCGCGGCAAGAACGTGCTGACACGGGCCTACCTCGGGGCGAACGAGATTCTCCAGATGGCCGGCCGGGTGCACGGACGCGTCCAGCACGGCGAAGTCTACATCCTGAGCGACCGCGATCTGGCGTTTGAGAGTCTCCGGCCGACGGCACCCGAGTTTCAACTCGCGGGCGACGCGGAACGGGTAGCGATCACCTGCGCCGCTATCGGAGTCGACGCCACCGAGCTCGACCTTCCCGTCCCGCTCGATCGACGCGCCTATCGCGACAGCGTTGAGCTCCTGACCGAGCGAGGGCTCATAGAGCATGGCAGACTAACGACTTACGGCCGCGACGTCGAGGCGATGCCGGTCGAGCGGCCGTGGGGCGAGCTGCTCTATCACGCCGAGCCGCTGCTCGTGCCGCTCGTTGCCGTCGCGTCGAACATCGAGTCGCTCCATCGCATGACTCGCGAGGAGCGCCAGCTCGGCGGCTTGATCGTCACAGGCTCCGATCACATCACGGCGTACAACGTGTATGCCGAGGCGGTGAACAAGTACGGATATCTCGGCGAGGTGTACGGGCTGCCGCGTCACCTCTTTCGCGAAGACGAAATCGAACGGTGGGCCGAGGAGCGAGGGGTGCTCGTAAAGGCGATCGAGGACATCGCTCTGGGGACAGCCTCGGTCTATCGCCAGCTGGAGATCCAGTTGCCGGCGAAGCTGCCGTACGGCGACCGGAAAACGCTGGAGCTTTTTGCTGACCTTTTGGCCAAGATCATGCCGTTTGATCTCGTGATTGACGAGCAGACCGCGGACGGACGTGAGGCACGCGTAAGCCGCAGCTCGGTATGCGGCAGCTGGGGCGCCATTGCCGGATCGCTGCGCTACTTCGCCGACCGTTTTGGCGTACCGCGCGCGAGCATCGAGGGAACGCAGATCCCTGAGCGCGCCATCCGCCGGTACGGGCGCCGCGGCCGGCCCGACGTGGTGTTTGAGCGGCAGCGGCGTCGTGAGGGACTGATGGTCGTGCGAACCGTCGAGTACTTCGGGTTTACGCTCGACCGCGAAGTGGAGCCACTTCCAAGTCCATTCCCCGATGATCTGGCTGACTCGGCC
>QHUF01000048.1:0-5743 GCA_003221075.1 Gemmatimonadota bacterium | reverse complement strand
ATTACTGGCGCCGGTCGGGAGGTCGCCTGAGCCAGGCAGAGCGCGACCACGTGGCTGAGCAGATCGGAGCACAACTGTCGAGCGTAGGCTCCTGGGACGAGTTCATTGGTGCTCGGATCATGCTCGATCCCGAGGGCGCCATCCCCGAGGACGAACGCCACCGGCTCGATGCCCTGCCCTCATCGATGTTTCTCTACGGCGACCGGGTGCCAATCGATTATGACGTCGACCAGGGCGTTGGGGTGGTGCGGCTCCGACTCAAAGAGGGACAGGCTCGGCGGCTGAATCTCAAAGATCTCCCCACTTTCGACCGGCCGGTGCGCTTCACGGTGACACGCGGCAAGCACGAGGCAGTGCGGGCCAGCTCGCTCGACGAGCTGCGACAGGGACTGCGGAGTTTGGGAAGCGTGCATCGCGCCCGTGTGATGCGGGGCGGCCGGCGGCCCAGGCGTCGCTAGGTCTTCTGCGTAACCTCGAGCAGGGTTAACCAAAGCGCGTCGTACGCGTCTTTCGCGTCAGCGAGCGGCACGCCCGCGGCAAGCGCGATGGCCGTCCCGTCGATCACCGCCTCCCGGGCGGCCTCCTCGAACTGCGCATGCCTGGCCGATCGGTCAATGAGACCGGCTGCGCAGAGGCTGAGCCAGGCGCGCGCCGTTCCGTCCTCGGCTTGGCGGCGCAGCTCCTCCCAGCAGGCGTCCAATGCACCGGCTCCTGGGCCACTGGCGAGCGCGCGCTCGATTCCAGCGCTCCGCAACGTGGCGATCTGGGAAGCGGCTGCCCGCAGCAACCGGCCGCGTGATGCGTAGTGATAGACGATCAGGCCCTTTACGACTCCGGCGCGCCGGGCGACGGCGTCGAGCGTAAAGCCTTCGATGCCGCCGCGCTGCAGTATCTGCACGGCGGCGGCGAGAATGTTGGCGCGGGTGGAGGCGGCGTCCTTGGGCACGTTGTTGTCCCGACGGTCAATAATGGGAGTCAGTAACCGGGACGCAAGCCGAAACAAACCAGCAACCTTTTGCCCTATGAGCGAGTCTCATCTTGACACGAATCTAACAGCCTGCGTGATCCGGATGAAACCTTGGACCTGCAAGTTTTGTATGAGGGTAACCAACAAATGATCGACCGACCTGTGAGTCCCGCGGGTAACCTGCCCGCCACGTTTTCCCCGCTCGTGCGCGCCGTCATCGATTCGGTGACCGAGGGCGTCGTCATCTTCGACCAGCAGGGCCGCCTGTTGTATGCCAACACGTCGGCCCGACGCGTGATCGACGGACAGAACGGCGATGTGCGCAATCGGCTGCAGAGCCTCGGCGCTCGGTTCGCCCCCCTGAAAAATGGTGCGCAAAGTCTTGGCGAGGCCGCGATCCTTCCTCCGGCCGGTGCACTCACGCTTGCTGAACGCGAGCGCCAGGCGATTGCCGACACGCTGCAGGATACGAGCGGCAAGCTCGCGGAAACCGCGCGGCGCCTCGGCATCAGCCGCACAACGCTGTGGAGACGCCTCAAGTCCTACGGGATGGACGGCTTCCGCGCCTCTCCCTAGGCTCCTAGCTTCTCCGGGGGATGGCCCCCCCCAACAGCGCGCCGCACCCGTTCGTCATAGAGGAATACGTCCGCTGGTCTGACGTAGACTTCGCCGGCATCATTTTCTACGGCTCATACGTGCGTCTGTTCGAGATCGCCGAAACCGAAATGTTCCGGCACTGCGGGCTTGCGTACGCGAAGGTCTTCGACCAGTACGACATCTTTCTCCCGCGCAAAGCGGTACACAGCGAGTTCTACTGGCCGGCACGCCTGGATGACCGCTTACGCGTCGCGGCGTATGTCGGCAAGGTCGGCACCAAATCTTTGACGCTCCACTTTGACGTCTTGCGGCCCGACGTGGCCGCGATCGGTGCGGCGGGATGGATGGTGCTGGTCTGCGTCAATCGTCACACGCTGAAGCCCAGGCCGTTGCCCGCCGGATTGATCGCATCCCTCGCGCCCCACACGCTCAGTCCCGACGCCGCCCGCACGTTTCTCGGAGTCGCACCATCTCCGCGCTAAGAGCGGTACCAGTCCTGCTGGTGCTTTTGACGTGCTGCCATGGGCGTGACGACGGGGCCCCTGCCCAGCCGCGGCTTCTCGATGCGACCGTGGCATTTCCACCCAGAGACACCGCGCGGTTTTCGCTTCCCGCCTCCATGCACCGCTGCACTGATGGGCGAACGATGCTGCTCGAAGCCGTCAGCCCCGAGGGCAACGGCGTGTTGCTGCGTTTGCATTTTCGCGACACACTCGTAGCGGCCGCGTATCCGGTGGTCGCACCGGGCGACACCACCTCGCCCGCGGCCGTGGTCGCCGTGCGCTACCTCCTTCGCGACGCCGCGCGTGCGTTCTTCTTCGACAGCGGAGCCGTCCAGGTCCGTCGCGAGCGAGACAAGATCAGCGGTCGCGCAGACGGTTCGGGGACCGAGAGCGGCATTCGGACCCGGACACACATTCAGTATCACGACGTCGCACTTCCGCCGCCTACTGACACCGTGCCGTGCACCTTCCAGCCGTGACGACATCGCGCGACGTCCGCGTCGGTTTCATCGGATCGGGATTCGCGCGCCGCGTGCAATTGCCGGCGCTCGCCCTCGTGCCGGGTGCCAGAGCGACGGCGGTCGCCAGCGGCCACCGCGCCAACGCGGAAGCGGTGGCGCGGGAGTTCGGACTGCCGCACTTCTTCACTGATGGAACGGAGCTGGCCCGTTCCGCGGACGTGGACCTCGTGATCGTCTCTTCGACGCCCGACACGCACGCCCGATATGCGATCGCGGCACTCGAAGCCGGGAAGCACGTGTTGTGCGAAAAACCGATGGCTATCGACGCGTTTGAGGCCGCGCAGATGGTGACAGCATCCGAACAGCATCCAGACAGATTGGCCTGGATTGACCACGAATTGCGCTATGAGCCCAACCGACGCCGCGCGCACGAGCTGATTCGGTCGAACGCGATTGGCGAGCTGCGGCACGTGGAGCTGTCGCTCAAACCCTACCTGCGGGGCGACGGCCGGCCGCAAACCGCCGAAGCGCCGTGGAGCTGGTGGTTCGATGCATCTCGCGGCGGTGGCATACTGGGCGCGGTCGGGTCGCACCTCATCGACCTGTTCCGATTCTGGAGCGGCAGTGAAATCACGTACGTCGCCGGATTGGCCGAGACGTTCGTAAAGGAGCGTAAGGACGAGACCGGCGCGCTGCGTCCGGTTACTGCGGACGACTTCGCGAGCTGCGTCCTCCAAACGGCAAACAGCGCCGTCGCGACGATCACGCTGAGTACCGTAGCACATCACGGCCCGGGCCACGTCGGCCAGGTCACGGGGAGCGAGGGAACGCTGCTGCTCAGCGGCGAGACCAAGCTCGAGCTTGGCAAACCCGGTGGTCCGCTCGAAGACATTTCGGCGCCGGACGACCTCTGGGAGAAGACGAAGCCCAACAACATGTGGGCGCGCTCCTTCGTCCGGCTGCTGCGCGAGATGGTGGAGGTGATCCGGGGCGGCGCGGCGCAGGGCGAACCGGCCACTTTCCGCGACGGCTGGCAGGTGCAGCGCGTGCTCGACGCAATCCGCGGCGGCCGCGGTGTCCGGTTAGATTGAGACGGTGGAACAGACCTATTTCCGCAAGGGGTTCGGCCTCAAGGGCGCCATCGAAGGCAGGCTCACGGCCGACTACCACAGCCGCGTGGTCGATCTCATTCGCGAGTCGGGCTACAGGCTCGAGGTCGGCGACCTGACATTCCGGCTGGCCGGCGAGTTCGGCTTCTGTTACGGCGTGGACCGCGCGGTCGAGTATGCGTACGAAACGCGCACCAAGTTTCCCGACAAGCGCACGTTCCTGGTCGGCGAGATCATCCACAACCCGCACGTCAATCAGAAACTCGCGGCGATGGGCGTCGAGTTTTTGCACCGGCCGGAAGGGCGGGATGATGAGTTCGACTTCAGCGCCGTGAGCGCCGGAGACGTCGTGATTCTCCCGGCGTTTGGCGTGACGGTGCGGGATTTCGAGCGGCTGCGCGCCATCGGCTGCGTGCTTGTCGACACGACGTGCGGGTCCGTATTGAACGTTTGGAAGCGCGTCGAAGTGTACGCGCGCGACAGCTTCACCGCCTTGATCCACGGCAAGAACTACCACGAAGAGACGAAAGCCACGTCGAGCCAGGTCAACAAATACCCGGGTGGGAAATACGTCGTCGTACGTGATATGAACGAGGCTCGGGTCGTCTGCGAGTACATCGAGGGACGGGGGACGAGGGAGGGGTTTCTCGAGCAGTTCACGGGCAAGATGACCCCAGGCTTCGATCCCGACGGCGACCTGCAGCGCATCGGCGTCGCCAACCAGACGACGATGCTGTCGGGCGAATCACTCGCCATCGCGGCGGAAGTCGCCAAAAGCATGTCGCGACGCTGGGGTGCCGAGTCCCTCGGGGAGCATTTCCGCACCTTCGACACGATCTGTTCGGCGACCCAGGAGCGGCAGGACGCCGTGCTCAAGCTCATCGCCGAGCCGCTCGATCTCATGGTCGTGATCGGCGGCTACAACTCGAGCAACACGACCCACCTCGCGGCCATCTGCCACGAGAAAGTCACGACCTATCACATTGAGGATGCAGCCTGTATCGCCGTAGACGATGGGAGCATCCGCTATCGCCCGGTCGGTGCTCATGCCACCGAGGAGCGGCGCGAACGCTGGCTGCCGGATGGCCGGCTGACGATTGGCATCACGGCGGGGGCGTCGACCCCGAATAACAAGATTGGCGAGACGATTGAGCGGATCATTGCGATGCGCGGGGCCACGCTGAGCGAGGCCCTCCCCTAGCTCGGTTTTCGGGTATATTTCGGGTATGCCGCTGTCGCGGTTCCATCCTGTCATCGAACGCTGGTTCTCCAACCGGTTCGCCGAGCCGACCGAGCCGCAACAGCGCGCCTGGCCGGTCATTCAACAAGGCGGCGACGTGCTCATCGCGGCGCCCACCGGCTCCGGTAAGACGTTCGCGGCGTTCCTTTCCGCCATCGATGGCCTCGTACGCCAGGGGTTGAACGGCGAGCTGCGCGATGAGACGCAGGTCGTCTATGTCTCACCGCTCAAGGCGCTCTCAAACGACGTCCAGAAGAACCTCTCTGAGCCGCTGGCGGAAATCCGCGCGACGCTGCCGGAGCAGGGGCTGCCCGACGTTGAAGTGCGGACGCAGGTCCGCACCGGCGACACACCGCAGTCGGAGCGGCAGGCGATGCTCAAGCATCCGCCCCACATCCTCGTCACGACCCCGGAGTCGCTTTATCTGATCCTCACGTCCGACCGCGCCCGCGAGATGCTGCGGTCAGTCCGGACGGTGATCGTGGACGAGATCCACGCGGTGGCTCGCGACAAGCGGGGCAGCCACCTGGCGTTGTCCCTCGCCCGCCTCGACGCGCTGATTGGCAAGCGTCCACAGCGCATCGGGCTATCGGCGACGCAGCGACCAATCGAGGAGATCGCGCAGTTCCTGGTCGGAACCGGACAGCCGCAGCCGACGATCGTGGATGCCGGCCACATCCGGACGCTCGACCTGGCGCTCGAGATTCCGTCGTCGCCGCTCGAGGCGGTGATGTCCGCGGAGGTGTGGGAAGAGGTCAACAGCCGCATCGTCGAGCTGATTTCGCAGCATCGGACGACGCTGGTGTTCGTGAACACGCGCCGCCTCGCCGAGCGGATGGCGATGCAACTCTCAGAGCGGATTGGCG
>QHUF01000047.1 GCA_003221075.1 Gemmatimonadota bacterium | reverse complement strand
AAGCGTCCTGCCGGGACGACGCGCTCACCTTGGGGCCCCACGAGCCGGTATTCGGCCCCGATCGCCACCATCACCGGGGCGACGTCCGACGAGCTGACCGCCCAGCAGCGCGGCGACGACGGTGCGACCCAGCAGATGTGGCCGTCTTTTTTCATGCAGAAGTCGATCGACTTCCGCCACTCGTAGCTCTGATTGTAGTAGTTGCAGCGCGTGTCGAGACACAAGTTGCCGCCGAGGGTGCCCATGTTGCGGAGGAGCGGCGTGGAGACGAGACGGGCAGCGGTACTGATGACGGTCGGACGGTCGGACGGTCGGACGGTCAATTCCGTGAGCGTCACCGCTGCTCCGATCACACTGTTATCCGCTCGCCGCAGCTCGGGAATCGCCATCAGCGAAATGACAGTCTTCGGCTCCTGATGGCGACGCTTCATGTTGGGATAGAGGTCGGTGCCGCCCGCGACGAACATGCCGTCGGGGCCGGCGTCCCTCTTCATGCGGAGCGCTTCGGCGAGTGATTTCGGTTGGAGGTAACTGAAAAACGGGAGCCGCAGCATGAACTGACCTTAAGCTGCGGCTCCCGCCCCGTCCAGACTCAGTGCTGCCCGTCTCTTCGCGCCAGACCGATCCCGCGTACCGCTTCCGCCAGCTTCACGAACTCGGCGCGATATCCGTCCGGGTCCTGCCCGCGCGCTTCGCGCGCGGCCGCAATCACGTGGCCGAGATCGGCCTTCCCACGGAAGTCGGAATTCCGTAGCAAGAGGCCAAACTCAGCGACCGCTGCCTGGAACTGAAAGTCTACTGAGGGCGCCTCACCGGCCTGAGCCATCACCGGCTGTGACATGAGCCTGCTTTCATCGCCGTCGGGCCGTTTGTAGCGCACCTTCACGAACAACAGCTCAGGACCGGCAGCACTGGTCGGCTGGACATTGCGACGCTGGTACCGGAGCGAATCCGGCATGCGGATCGTCACGTCGGTGTTGACGCCGACCGGCACGACTTCGTAGAGGGCCGTGACGGAGTGCCCGGAGCCGACCTCGCCCGCGTCTTTCTTGTCGTCGGCGAAATCCTCGTTGCGCAGCAGCCGGTTCTCGTAGCCGATCAGCCGGTACGCGCGCACCCGAGCCGGGTTCCACTCCACCTGGATCTTCACGTCTTTCGCGACGGTGTAGAGCGTCCCGCCGAGCTCGTGCACCAGGACCTTCTGTGCCTCGGTAATGTTGTCGAGGTAGGCGTAGTTGCCGTTACCCTTGTCGGCCAGCTTCTCCATCTTGGCCGACTGCAGATTGCCCTCGCCCACGCCCAATACTGTGAGAAAGACGCCGGTGCGGCGCTTTTCCTCGATCAGTTGCACCATCTCGGCATCGCTCGAGGCGCCGACGTTGAAATCGCCGTCGGTGGCGAGAATCACCCGGTTGTTGCCGCCACGGATGAAGTTCGCGACCGCCTCGTCATAGGCCCGGCGAATCCCCTCGCCGCCCGCGGTGCTCCCCCCGGCCTCCAACCGGTCGATGGCGTCGAGAATCCTGTCCTTCTGGTCTCCTGGTGTGGACGGCAGGACCAGGCCGGCGGAACCAGCGTACACGACCATCGCGACGCGGTCCTTGGCGCGGAGCTGATTCACGAGCAACCGCATCGCCGATTTCACGAGCGGCAGCTTGTTCGGCGGCATCATCGAACCGGAGACGTCGAGCAAAAACACGAAGTTCGACTGCGGGAGATTTTCGACCTTGACCCGGCGCGCTTGCAGGCCGATGCGGACGAGCTGGTGCTGAGGCTTCCAGGGCGCGGGTGCGACCTCGGTATGGATCGCGAGCGGGTCGTCGCCCTCGGGCTCGCTGTAGTCGTAAGGGAAGTAGTTCACGAGCTCTTCGATACGAACCGCGTCACGTAGCGGCAGCTGGCCGTTCTGCATTATGTAGCGCCGCATGTTGCTGTAGGATGCGCGATCGACGTCGATCGAGAACGTCGAAAGAGGATCCGCGGCGACGGCGATGAACTGGTTCTCAACGATCTCGTCGTACTGCTCGCGATTGCCGGGTTGGCGCTGATAGCGCCAGGCTTCAGTGCTGTCGTACGCGGCGCCGTCGACGACGTACAGTGCATCGGCGCGCGACGCCGCGGCGGCTCCGCGCAGCACGACGACGCCATTAGCCGCCCGCGCCCCATACTTTCCCGTCACGACCACCTCCTGCAAGGCGACGGCACCCGGCGCGAGGCTCAGGTCAACCGTGACCGTGGCGTTTGCGGTAACACGAACGCCTTTCGTCTCCGCCACCGTGTAGCCGATCATCTTTGCGCGCACTGTATACGTCCCCGTGGGGACGGTCGCGAACAGGTAAGAGCCGCTGTCGTTCGTGGTCGTGCTGAGCCTCGTTCCGATGACGTCGACGATCGCGCCCTTGAGGGGAGTGCCTTGGGGATCGCGCACATGCCCGGCGATCCGACCGGTTTCGACGATTGTGAGCGTCGTTCGTGCCGCGAGCATGCCGATGACGAGGATGACGTCCCCACCTTCTTGCGGTGTGGGGACGCGCGTGGGTTCGGGCCAGGCGATATCAGGGAAGCTCTTGGGCCCTACCCGGCCGCCCTCCCCCTTTTCCTTCCCCCGCAATGCTTTAAGCACCTTCTCGGGCGTGATCGGCACCTCGTCCACGCGGACGCCGACGGCGTCGTAGACCGCGTTCGCAACCGCGGGCATCACGGGCAACAGCGGTCCCTGGCCGACTTCCTTCGCGCCGAAGGGTCCGTTGGGGTCGGGATCCTCGATCAGGTAGGTGACGACGTCGCACATCTCGAGCGTCGTCGGACTCTTGTATTCGAGCAGGGAAGGGATCTTGTGGACGACTTTGAGATCGCCGCGATAGGCCATCTCCTCCATGAGCGCTTCGCCCAGGCCCATGTAGATCGAGCCCTCGACCTGACCGATCACGGAAGCGGAGTTGATCGATCGGCCGACGTCGTGGGCGATCCAGATGGTGGGCACGCGGACGATGCCGGTTTCGGGATCGACATCCACCGCAGCAACGCAGGCACTGTACGAATACGCCGGCGATGGCCCGACGCCCGCGCCGCGGTACTTCCCGGCGCTCATCGGTGGAGTGTAGGAACCGACGGTCCCGATCGTTCCCTCGGCGGCCTCCGCGAGCTGGACGGCTTCTGCGAACGCGATGCCGCGCTTGCGATCCTTGGAGTCGAATACCCGGCCGTCGGCGAACGTCAGCCGCTCGACCGGCACCTCGAGCTTCCTGGCTGCATGGGTGCCGAGAATCTGTCGCGCGCGCTCGGCCGCTTGCAACGCGGCGTTCCCGGTCATCAGCGTAACGCGGCTCGAATAGCTGCCCAGGTCTACGGGAGTGAGGTCCGTGTCGGCGGTGACGACGGCGATGTCGAACGGATCGATACCGAGCACTTCGGCGACGATGTACGCGAGGATCGAATCCGATCCCTGCCCGATCTCCGTCGAGCCGCAGAACACCGTGACGCCGCCGCCGCGGTCGCACTTCAGCTGGACGCCCGAATGCGGCATGTTGTTCCAGTAGATCGGCAAGCCGGCGCCCGAGATGTAGCTCGAGCACGCGAGCCCAACGCCGCGGCCCTCGGGCAGCTTGCGAAATTTCTTCTTCCAGTCCGACCCCTCGACTACTTTCTCGATGCATTTGCCGAGACCCATCGAGCCCACCCGCAGATAATTCGCCGTGAGCGAGTTCGGCGGCACGAGCGTCTTGAGACGCAGCTCGGCGGGGTCGATGCCGAGCTGCTCGGCGATCTTGTCGAGATGCACCTCGAGCGCGAACCGGGGCTGCGGCGTGCCGTGGCCGCGCTTGGGTCCGCACGGCGCCTTGTTCGTGAAGGCGCGCGCGCCCTGGAAGTGGTAGCGCGGGACATTGTAGGTGACGGTCTGCAGCGCGCCCGTGTAGTATGTGCTCGCGACGCCGTACGAGCCGTACGCGCCGCCGTCGAGCAGGGATTTGAAATGCATTCCGGTAATCGATCCATCGCGCTTCACACCGGTGCGCACCCACATCAGCGTCGGGTGGCGGCCGCGATGACAGTAGAACACCTCTTCGCGCGTCAGCGTGATCTTCACCGGCCGGCCCGTGATCATCGCGAGCTTCGCGACCGCGATCTCGTGATTGAACGGATCGCTCTTGCCGCCGAAGCCCCCGCCGTTCGGCGTCGCGATGACGCGAATGCGCGCGGCCGGCAGCTCCAGCACCTTGGCGAGCGCGCGGTGCACGTAGTGCGGCGTCTGCGTCGAGGTCCACAGCGTCAGCTTGCCGTCGGGAGACCACATTGCCACCGCGGCGTGCTGCTCCATCGGCAGGTGCGTGCTGCCTTCGAAGAAGAACAGATCTTCCCGCACGAGATCCGCGGCACCGATGGCCGCGTCGACGTCGCCGAACTCGAGATTGATCAGCTTGTGCAGGTTGCCACGGTCGGCGTAGGCGTGAATCTGCGGCTCGGGATGCGCGACCGCGGCTTCGGCCGAGTCGAAGGATTTGAGCGGCTCGTAGTCTACCCGGATGAGATCTATGGCTGCGGTCGCGGCTTCCTCGCTCGTCGCCGCCACGGCTGCGACGGGATCGCCGATGAAGCGGACTTTGTCGACGCAAAGGGTGTGCTCGTCCTGCGAGACGGGGAGAATCCCGAACGGAATCGGCAGGTCGGGACCCGTGAGCACGGCCTGCACGCCGTCCAGCTGCTTCGCCGCGGTGACATCGATCGAGACGATGCGCGCGTGCGGCTCGGTGCTGCGCAGCAGCCTGCAATACAGCATCCGGGGGAACGCGAGATCGTCGGCGAACCGCGTGGCGCCCGTCACTTTCGCAACGGCGTCGACTTTCCGCAGCGCTTTGCCGATAATGCGATGGGCGGATGGGCCGATGGGCGGATGGGCCGAACGTTTACTGGCCATAGAGAGATTCTTTTCTAGGCTCGGCCTTCTCGCCGCGCATGCGGGCGGCCGCTAACTCGACGGCTTCATAGATCTTGATGTAGCCGGTGCAGCGGCAGAGGTTGCCGGCGAGCGCGTCCTTGATCTCGCCGCGCGTCGGCTTCGGATTGGTGTGGAGCAGCGCCTCGGCCGCCAGGAGGAAGGCCGGAGTGCAGTAGCCGCACTGCGCGGCGCCGAGATCGGCGAAGGTCTCCTGGAGGGGGTGGAGCTTGCCGCCCTCCGCCATCGCTTCGACGGTGCGCACGGCGTGACCGGCGCACGCGAGTCCCAGCACCAAGCACGACAGCACGGGCGTTCCATCCAGCAGTACCGTGCACGTGCCGCACTCACCCAGCTCGCAGCCGTGCTTCGTTCCCGTAAGTCCCAGATCCTCCCGCAAAACCTCGAGCAGCGTCTTGTGCGGCGCGAGTGCCACTTCGGCCGCTTCGCCGGTCACGGTGAGCGCGATTTTGACTTTTGATTCAGGACTCATGGGTACGACCTAATCTTGATAAGAGGTACGGTCGACGCCAGCTTCCTGCCATGATCAAAGCTCTCTTTTCAGCGACCGCGCTGCTTTCCATCATTCCATCGTTCCATCTTTCGGCTCAGGATTACAGAGCCCAAGCCATCCGCATCCTCGCCACGGTCCCCCTCATCGACGGCCACAACGACATTCCGGACGCTGTTCGCGAACGCGGCGGCGTCGATTCAGTGAACTTCGCCGTCCGCCAGCCGAGGCTGATGACCGATATCCCGAAGCTTCGCGCCGGGCATGTCGGGGGGCAGTTCTGGGCCGCGTATGTCCCCGTGACGACGATGGACTCCGGGACCCACGCGGCGATCTACGCGCTCGAGCAGATCGATCTCGTTCATCGACTGTGCGCAAAGTACCCACGCTCTTTGGCGATGGCGTACACGGCGGCCGACATCGAGCGCAACTTCCGCGCGAATAAGATCTCGTGCCTGATCGGCATCGAAGGCGGCCACGCGATCGAGAACTCGCTCGGCGCGCTGCGCATGTTCTACAGGCTCGGCACGCGCTACATGACGCTGACGCACTGGCGCAGCCTCGATTGGGCGACTGCTTCGACTGATACCGCCCGGCGCGGCCTGTCGCCCTTCGGCAAGCAGGTCGTGCTCGAGATGAATCGTCTCGGCATGCTGGTGGATTTGTCGCATGTGAACGACCAGACCATGTCGGACGCGCTGCATACATCCAAAGCGCCCGTCATCTTCTCGCATTCGTCCGGGCGCGCGCTCGCGAATCACGCGCGCAATGTTCCCGACTCGATTCTCAAGCTCGTCGCCGTGAACCGGGGCGTCGTCATGGTCAATTTCAATCCCGGCTTCGTATCGGAAGCGGTGCGTGTCTCGGACGACACGGTGAACGCGCGCCTGGACAGGCTGCGGGCGGCCGAGGCGGATTCGGCGGCGCGCGCCGACTCGCTCAAGGCATGGAGCGCAACGGGGCCCCATGCGACACTCGCGCAGGTCGCCGACCAGGTCGAATACATTCGGCGGATCGCCGGGGTCGATTGCGTTGGACTGGGCTCCGACTTTGACGGCATCACGGAAGTGCCAGTCGGTCTGGAGGATGTGTCCAAGTTCCCCGATCTGATCGCCGAGCTGCTGCGCCGTGGCTGGACCGAGGCCGACGTGAAGAAGGTCGCAGGCCTGAATACGCTGCGGGTACTGCGCGATGCGGAAAGGATTGCGACGGAGATGCGGCGGCAGCCACGCCGGTAGACAGTGGCGGCAGGCGTCGCCATGTTCTCAGGTAACCCTTTCGCGAGGTCGGAGTATGAGGCGACCCGCACAAGCAGTAATCGTCCACGGCGTGATTGGTGGACTGCTCGCTGGACTCGTCGTCGCGCTGTGGTTCCTCGTGGCCGACACGGTTGCAGGTCATCCCTTCCGCACGCCTGCATTGCTCGCCGGCGTTCTGCTGAACCGTGAGTTCACGGAAGTCACCTTCCGACTCATCGCTGTCTACACGGTGCTGCACTTCGGGGTCTTCGCGGTGCTCGGGGTGGGGATGGCGTGGGTCAGCGCGGCGTTCACCGCGCCTCCGCGCTTACTACTCGCGCTTGGGTTCGGAGTGTTGCTGCAGGAAGCGACGTTCTATGTCGGGCTGCTTCTCCTGCATGCGCCGCATCTCGGCGTGATCGCGTGGCCGCACGTCGTCGGCGCGAACATCGCCGCCGGCCTCGTGCTCATGGGCTACCTGCACTATGCCGAGCACGATCCTCGCCCGATGCGGTTTACTGCCCTCCGAGATCACCCTGTACTCGCTCGGGGCGCAATCAACGGGCTCATCGGAGCTGCCGTAGTGGCGGTCTGGTTCTTCGTCCTGGATCTCGTGACCGGCAATCCCTTCCGCACGCCCGCGGCACTTGGCTCAGCCTTGTTACTCGGCGCATCCGGCCCCGGCGAGGTCGTCGCTACCTTCGGCTTGGTCGCGGTCTACACGGTCGTCCACGTCGCCGCGTTCGTCGTCGCCGGCGTCGTGTTCGTTGCGCTGGCGGAGCAGGTGGAACGCGTCCCCGCAATGGCGCTGCTCGTGCTGCTTACAGCGATTCTACTCGAGGGACTCTTCCTGGCCACGATCGGCGTCGGAGCCCAGTGGGTTCTGGGAACCGTCGGTTGGCTGCCGGTGGCTGTCGCGAATGCCCTGGCCGTGGTCGCAATGGGGTGGCAGGTATGGCGGACGCATCCGACGCTGCAGCGTCGGTTGCTGGAGCATCCACAACTTCGCGTATAGGGGAGAGGCGCAGCATGCTGCGCCCCTCCCGTTCGCCCATCGTATTACAACCCGCGCTCCACGCCTAGCGACACGCCGCTGCGCGACAGCACGGGACGCGACCGAATCACGCTGACGTCGAACCGCAGTGTCGTGCCGCCGGTCGCGTTGTACCGGATCCCGGCCACTCCCGTCAGCGTCTCGAGCGACTGCACCGCCCCCGCGACCAGATAACTCTCGCGCCCCGCGGCGCCGAGCAGCGAAACGGCGGTGCGCCGCGTGAGTGAACGAGTAGCGCGAAGCGATACTGCCGTGTCAGTGCGCTTCGACGGGTTGCGCGAGATGAAGGCGCGCACGGTCCACACCATGCGGCTCGTTTCGGTCGTGATGTGCGGAATCACGACGTCCACCGGACCGACGCCGTAGTTCCAGCGGCGATATCCGACTCCGACGGATGAGCGGGCAGCAACGAGGGCGGTCGCATCGACCTCCCAGGTGTTCTTCGGCGTGAAGACCGGACGCTTCGAGGTCCCCGCTTCGGCGGTGAACCAGAAGCGGGTGGTCGGATGCGCGACGGCGCCAAGGCGCGCCGCGAAGTCGGTTTCGCCGTAGCGGCCGTAATATTCGCCCGCGACCCAACCGCCAGAGCCGCGCGTCGACGTCAGCGTGAGCTGCGCGCCCAGCGTGGACCAATCCTGACTTGCCGTCACGGCCTCGTACGATCCCCAACCGGAGATTCGCGCGGTCTGTCCGAGGCACGGCGTCGCGAGGCAGAGGGCGAGGAGCGCGGCGACGCTCGGTTTGCCGAATCCTTTGCGCGTCATGTCGCCCCAGGCGTGTACGCCTTTCGCCACGTTGGCGAATGCCTTGAGCCGCCACCACACGGTGCACTGGCGATAGCCGAAGTTTTCCAGCGACGCGAAGAGCAGCAACCGAAACATGTCGGTGAAGCGACGATAGCGGCGGAAGCTCACTTCCTCGAGCACTACGGCCCAGATGGACAGCAACATGCCGTATCCCCACGCGACGAGGAGGAACAGCAGCGCGAACGACACGTTCACGAGGCCGAATGACAGGCCGGCGATGGTGATCACATAGCCCACGAGCTCGACGACCGGAGCCAGCATCTCGCCGAAAGCAAAAAACGGCATTGCGAGGAATCCGAGTCTGCCGTACCGCGGATTGAACAGCATTCCTTTGTACTGCCACATCGCCGCAATCAGGCCGCGATGCCAGCGCTCGCGCTGGCGCGACAGAATCTTGAACGACTCCGGCACTTCGGTCCACGCGACCGGGTCAGGAATGAACGGCATCTCGTATTTGATCTTGTTGTGCCGCAGATGACGATGCATGCGCACGACGAGGTCGAGATCCTCGACGATGCTGTTGGTGCGATAACCTCCCACGGCCATTACGTACTCTTTGCGAAACAGGCCGAACGCTCCGGAAATGATCAGATTGCCGCCCAGACGGTTCCATCCCAGCCGGCCGAATAGAAACGCGCGCAAATACTCGACCACCTGAATTCCGGGGATCAACTTCCCGGGCATGCGCGCGTCCGTCACGCGCCCGTCCGCCACGGTGCAGTTGTTGGCGACGCGCACCGTGCCGCCGACCGCGGCGATCTCGCGGCCGAGCAAGAACGGGCGCGTGAGGCGCAGCAAGGCGTCAGGCTCGATGAGCGTATCGGCATCGACGGCGATCACGAGCGGAAAGCGTGACGCGTTGATCGCCGCATTCAGGGAGTCGGCTTTTCCGCCGTTTTCCTTGTCCAGCACGAGGAGGCGTGAGCGGGAGCGCGAGCGATACAGGGCGCGCAGCGGCTTGGTCTCGATCGTCTCGGGATAAACCCGCGGGATTTCGTAGAGGTCGAAGGCGTGGCGCAGCTGCTCCAACGTGTCGTCCTTCGAACCGTCGTTCACCACCACGACCTCGTAGTTGCGATACTCGAGGGTAAGAATCGCGGTGACGCTGGCTTCGATGGTCGCACTTTCGTTGTACGCGGGCACGAGAATCGTGATGGGCGGCAGCGCATCGCTCTGCATCAGGCGCTGGAAATCCTCGTCCTCGGCCAGCCGTGTCTGCTCCCAGATCTCCGGAATCGAGAGGATCAGCAGCACGGCGTAGAACGAGTTCAGGACCAGGAAGTAGACCAGGATCGCGAGGTCGGTGGTCCCGACAACCGAGGTGAGCACGCTCATACGGCGAACTCCGCGAGTGCCTGAGCCGGCAGACCCAGGACCATTTGCGCCATCGCCCGGGCGACGGGATCGCCTCCGACCTCCGCCTCGAGCAGCACGTTGCGGCCCGCCGCGGCGAAGCGCATCAGCGCCAGGGCCGCCCGTAGGCGCACCCACCAGACCTCGTCGCGCAACGCCGCCTTCAGCAGCGGCAGCGTACTCACATCGCTGATCATGCCGAGCGAGCGGACCGCCTGCGCGCGGGCTGCCCACGCGCCGTCGGTGGCCAGGCGCTTGAGGGCCGCGACGGACTCGCGGTGCGGAAAGCTTCCCAGCGCGCGCGCCGCCTGCACGCGGACCTCGGGATCGGCGTGGTCGGCCAGTGCCGTCAGGCGTTCGCGCAGCGCGGGCTCACCCAGCCGCGCGGCGAACTCGGCGAGGCGGGGCAGGGCAGGATCGTCGGCGCGACGCAGGCGCTGCTGCAGGTGATCGACCACCACGGGCCGTGACCGGAGCAGCATCGCGGCGTAGTACGCCTGCACCGTTGGCGCGAGCAGCGGCAGCCGATCCAGCGCCGTCAGGGTGAGGGGCGTTTTCTCCATTCGCTCCAGGCACGCGACGGCGGCCACGTGAACGGCAGGGTGACGGTCGTTGATCAAGCGAGTCAGGCGGGCCACATCCGTCGGCATAGCGGCGACGCTCAGGAAGCGGGCGCATTCCAGGCGTTTCCACCAGCGGGCCGACGTGCTGTTCGTGCGCACCAGCTTGGCCCACCACGTGTGTTCGAGCGCCTGGGCGAGCTGGCGCCACCGCTCGCCCGGCACGCGCGCCGACCATTTGACGATCGCGTCGATGGCGAGTGACGTCGGCATACGACCCAGCCCGACCATCACGCCCGCAAGCGGAGCGGTCCCGGCCGCCCAGCGCCGCATCGACGCGTCCACGGCCTCGCGGAGCGGGTTGAGACGGGTGCTGCGCCGCAGCCGGAACCAGCGGTTGAGAACGATCAGCACGAGGAGCGCCGCCAGCAGCCCGCCCTGCACGATGGCGACGACGATCAGGAAGCTCCGCGCGTTCACCGGCCCACCCAACGACGGATCTTTTCCAGCGCGACCCGGAGGCTCATCGGTTTCACCATGTAATCCATCGCGCCTGCTTCGAGCCCGCGCAGCTGCTCCGTCTCGCTGCCGTGCACGGTCGTGAACACGACGCGGAACTTTCCCGGACAGTCCTGTGTCAGCGCTTCGAAGACCGAGTAGCCGTCGAGGGCGGGTAGATCGACATCGAGAAGCAACAAGGGTGGCCGCTCCGCGCCCCTTGTCTCCATCACCTTGAGCTGATCGAGCGCCTCGCGTCCGTTGCGGAAGAGCACGTAGCGATACCCGCGCGCCTCCAGACCAAAGGTGAGCAGCTCGGCGAGCGTGTCGTCGTCTTCGACGACGATCACTTCGGGAACATCACCTGACTGCGGCGGCGAAGGGGCGGCGAGAGAAATCGGCGGCGAAGGGGCGGCGACAGGAGTCGCGGCGGACTGCTTCGTGAACAACGCCGCGGCTAACCGGCGGACGTATCCGCGCGCTGCCTGGCCTCGGTCCGCGATTCCATTGCCCGGGTGCTCGAGCCAGTGCTTGGCGGCTTCCTCGAGCTCGGCGGCGACGACCGACGCCTGGGGGAATCCGAAGGATCCGGCAGAGCCACGCAGACGGTGAGCGTCGCGGCGCAGGGCTTCGATTGCGGCCGTGTCGTCGCCCGAAGCGATCAGCCGTTCGGCCAGTTCTGCGATCGTCCCCAGCTGATCGCGGGCTCCTTGCAGGTACTCGTCACGCACTCCGGGTGGCAGCCCGAAGTCGTCGACCTGGGGGGGGCTCACGGGCTCCAAGATATAACTAGCTTGTGTTTCGACCTAATGACCGTGCCTACGGTAGGGCTTTGCGAGACCTGTACATGGGTGCGGATTGTGACGAACCGGCGCGGATCTGTCTTCTATCGGTGCTCGCGCGCCGAGACAGATCCCCGGTTCGTTCGCTACCCGGCGCTCCCGGTGCTGCAGTGCCCCGGGTACGACCGGCGCGACCCGATTGCGGAGGCCGAGCGCGATGGTGACGAGCGCTGATGCGTCGCAGACTTCGGCGATGATGTGGGCAAACAGAGAGTGCGTCAGGCCGGCGTGGATAATGATGAAGGCCTATCCCAGGGGGGGGCCTCTAGGACGCGCCAGGCCGTCCCCCCGGCCGCCCCCTTAAGCGAATTCCATGCCGAACACCGTCGCGTGCTCGTTTCTGCTCAGGTGTGACCCGTCTCACTTGCAGATTGCCCACCCGTCGCTCACTTTGGTCCCGCGCTTCTATCTCTTTGGAAGAAAGGGTTTTGTGATTCAGCGGTTCGTGTTGAAGTACTTCGAGCGCATCCTCGTCCTCCTGCTTGTAGCCTCGTTGCTCGTCATCAATTCGCTGATCGAGCAGAAGTTCGCGTTTCTGAGCTTCTATTATCTGCCAATCATTCTCGCCGGCTTCTATGGCGGCCGGCGCTTTGCCGTGGTCTCCGGTCTCTTCGTTGCGTCGCTCGTCTTCTTCCTCCAGGCCACTCAAGGGATGGGGATGGAAGCGGGGCTGACCGAGGACGCACTGTTGACCATGTTCCCGTGGGCCGGGTTTCTGATCCTGACCGGGTACGTGGTCGGTGGGCTCGCGGAACAGCGAGCTGCCCGGATGACGGATCTGAAGAACGCATACCTGGCGACGTTGGAAGTTCTCACCTTCCACATTGAATCCGCCGAGAGCAATCAGGAGGGCCATTCGACGCGCGTTGCCGAGCTTGCGGCGGCGATGGGCGCCGAATTGAAGCTGTCCGAGAGCGAGCTGGAGAACCTCCGGATCGCCTCAT
The DNA here is from genome assembly GCA_003221075.1 of Gemmatimonadota bacterium. Lineage (GTDB taxonomy): Bacteria > Gemmatimonadota > Gemmatimonadetes > Gemmatimonadales > GWC2-71-9 > 20CM-2-65-7. Next base: position 12,786 of record QHUF01000047.1, on the reverse strand, counting down.
TGCTGCATGAGGTAGGGACCGCCGATCAGCGTCTGCTCAAGCTGCTGTCACGCTCCGTCACCGACGAGACCCTTGCGGTCGCGCGCGCGCTGCGCGGTGCTGCCGAAATCATCGCCGAGTACTCGCACTACTACGAGATCGTGGGCGATGATTGGGACATCGAAGCGCTGCCGATGGCGATCACGGTAAAGGTGCTCGCGGTCGCGGACGCGTTTGAAACGCTGCAGATGGCGACGCCGGTGCGGCAGGCGTTCACGCGCTGGAGCGCGTTGGAAGAGGTCGAAAAGAGCGCTGGAAAAACGTTCGCGCGCGAAGCGGTGCGCGCGTTGCGTGTCGTCGCCGGACGTCCTGAAGCGCTGCGCGCTAGCTAGTAGGCGGTGGCGCGTTGCGCCCGCTGGCCACCCCACCAGCAACACCAATTCCCAAAGCGATGGCCGTTCCGACGGTGACGACCGGCAGCAGTGCGACCGGCAATGCCACCGCCGCAGCCGCCACACCAGCGATGAGCGGCGCAGACGGTCGCTGCACCGCATCCACATACCGCAGCCGGCGCCGCACAAAATCCCGAGCGATGACAAAGCCGCCGACGAGTGCGGCGGCCGTTACCGCGAGTCCAATCAGCATCGTAGTCTCCTGTAGGTACTGCGTTCTACGCAACTTGCGTGAGTGGCGTTTCAGGCGCAATTGTGGGCGCGATGGCTAAAGGCCCCCAGTACACGGACGCGACCGACGCCCTGCGACTGTTCCGCGTTGCAGCGTGGTTCGTGCCGGCGTGTTTCACGATGCTCACGTCGCTGTGGTTTTTCATGCTCAACAAGGGTTGGATTTCCGGCGTCGCCTTCTCCGTCTTGACGATCCTCAACCTCCCCATCGCCATCGCCGGTGCCATCGCAATCCACCGCGCCGTGGGCAGCGCCGCGGTATTCACAGTAGAGACGATTTACGCCGTTGGAGACATTCCGCCGCCGCCGACGTATCCACGCCAGGACGTCCTGATCGTGCAGGGCAAGTATGGCGAGGCGGCCGACTGGTTCCGCGATCATCTGCGGATCGAACCTGCCGACCACGAGGCCCGGCTTCAGCTGGCGCATCTGCTCGAGATGCGCCTCAAAGGCTACGACGAGGCCGAGCGCCTGTATCTGGAGATCCGCGATGCCAAACCTGCGGCGAGTCCATACCAACAGATGCGGGCCACCAACGGGCTGATCGACTTGTATCGCAAGCTGGGACGGACCGGCAGGCTGAAAGTCGAGCTGGCGCGCTTCGTCGAGCGCTACGGGGGATCGCCGTTGGCCGTGGGCGCGGCGCGAGAGCTCAAAGAGTTGAAAGAGATCGATCCTACCAGCGGATCGCCGCACTCCCCCACGTAAAGCCCGAGCCGAACGCCGTCAGCACGAGCAAATCGCCCCGCTGCAATCGTCCGGCGGCGAGGGCTTCATCGAGCGCGATCGGAATCGAGGCCGCGGTGGTGTTGCCGTACTTCTGGATGTTGGTGTAGACCTGATCGTCGCGCAGCCCGGCGGCCTTTTGCACCATCTCGATGATGCGCAGGTTGGCTTGGTGGGGGACGAGGAGCTTGACGTCGGCGGGAGTGAGGCGGTTGGTCTTGAGGGCGATGGCGACGGACTCCGGCATCTTGATCGACGCGAACTTGAAGACGTCGCGCCCCTCCATCACGGCGCGATGCAATCCTTGCTCGATCATCTCCACGCTCACGTACGGATCGTGCGCGAGCCCGGGTCCGTCGACCCACAACTTCTCGGCGTACCGGCCGTCGGCGAAAATGTGTGTCGATAGCACGCCGCGGCCGTTATCCTCGACCGGCCCGAGCACCGCGGCGCCCGCGCCATCACCGAATAGCACCGCTGTATCACGCCCGCGCGTCGTCTTGTCGAGCCCGCGCGAATGCACCTCGGCGCCGACGAGCAGGATGTTCTTGTACTGACCGGTGCGGATCCACGCATCGGCGATGGACAATCCGTAGATGAACCCACTGCACTGATTGCGCACGTCGACGGCGGGAATGTCGCTCAGGCCGAGCTCGCGCTGCAGGAAGACGCCGTTACCGGGCTCGAAGTGATCGGGCGTGCAGGTGCAGTAGATGATGCAGTCGATGTCGGCCGGCGCGAGCCCCGCCTTGTGGAGCGCCTTTTTCGATGCCTCGCGCGCGAGCGTGACACCGGTGTCGCCCTTGTCCACCCAGTAGCGCGTCTTGATGCCGCTCCGCTGCACGATCCACTCGTCGGACGTGTCCATGATCTTCGCGAGATCGGCGTTGGTGACGACGCGCGCGGGGACGTGAAAACCGGTGGAGAGGAATGCAGTGCGAGGCATCAGTGCTCTGGGTTGCGGGTGACAACGAAGGTACCCAAGATTAGCGCATGGACCTGGCGGTGACTAGAGAACAGTACGATGCGGTGCGTAACGCCAAGCACTTGCCTGATGTGCTCAAGCACGTGCTCGACAAGGCGAGCAAGAACGCGAACGGCCTCGTGCTGCATCTCACGTACGAAGAAGCCACGGCGCTGAACGAGCTCGCCGCCTGGAACGTGCACAGCGACGCGGACGGGAAAGTCACGCCGGAATCGCAACTCTTTGACCTTCGAAGACTTCATCGCGCTCAAGTCCGTCAGCGATCCGCAGCTGTCTCCGGATGGCAAGTGGGTCGCCTACACGGTCTCGATCCCCTCACTCCAGGACAACCGCAACGTGTCGCGCGTCTGGGTCGCCGAGATCGCGACAAGCAAGTCGCGGCCGCTCACGGGCGGGCCCGGGTCGGACCGTCAGCCGCGCTGGTCGCCTGACGGCAAGACGCTCGCCTTCGTCTCGACGCGCGACAGTGGCGCGCAGGTCTGGGTCCTGCCGATCGCCGGCGGGGATGCGCGGAAAGTGTCGCACGTTCCCGACGGCGTGTCCGACCCGTTGTGGCTACCGGACGGCTCGGGCTTACTCGTCGTCAGTGACATCAAGTGGCAGCCGAATCAGGAGATCGATCAGCGCAACGGCGCCTATCCGACCGACGCGCGGATCTGGACCGGTCTCATGTGGCGCCATTGGGACGATTTCCGCGCGGGGAAACGGCAGCATCTGTTTCGCGTCGACGTCACCAGCGGGAAGGCTACCGATCTCACGCCCGTGGATCACGACGTGCCGGCGATCGCGACGGGGGGCGACGGCGACGTGACGGTTTCGCCCGACGGTAAGGACATCCTCGTTGCGATGCACTTCGACTCAACCGTCGCAGACAATACGAATGTCGATATCTATGCAGTGGACGGTCCCGTTCTGCGGCAAATCACCACCAATCTCGGCGCGGATAACACCCCGCGGTACTCGCCGGACAACCACTGGGCGACCTACCTCTCCATGGAACGCGCAGGATTCGAGGCCGATCGCGTCCGCCTGATGATCGCAGACCGGCGAGGGGGCGTACCGACGCCGGTCGACGCAACCACGGGCTGGAACCTGTCGGTGGGGTCGTACACGTGGTGCCCGAACTCGAAATGCATTTTTGCCGTCGTCGAAGAGCACGGACGCGACAACATCTACCGCATCGATGTCCCTGGCTTCAAACGGACCCGGGTCATCACCGGCGGCGTGAACACGGGTGTACAGGTAGGCCCCGACAGTAAGACGTTGGTCTATCTCCACCAGACGAACACGCAGCCTTCCGAGGTGTGGGTCTCAGGGAAAGCGCTGACGCATCACAACGACTCTGCCCTCGCAACTCTGGACCTGCCGCCGCTCGAGGAGTTCGGCTTCGTCGGTGCGCTCGGCGATTCAGTCTTCGGATGGTCGCAGAAGCCGCCGGGCTTCGACCCCGCGAAAAAGTATCCGCTCATCTATCTCATTCACGGCGGGCCCCAGGGCGCGTGGACCGACAGCTGGGGTCCGCGGTGGAACAATCAGATGTTCGCCGCCCGGGGATTCGTGGTCGCCGAGGTGAACTTCCACGGGTCGACCGGCTATGGCCAGAAGTTCACCGATGCGATCTCCCAGCATTGGGGCGATTACCCCTACGAGGACGTGATGAAGGGCTTGGATGTTGTGGCGCGCCTACCCTATGTTGACTCGACTCGCATGGGTGCGGCCGGCGCCTCCTACGGCGGATACATGGTCTACTGGATCGCCGGCCACACCAATCGCTTCAAGGTGCTCGTGGACCACGACGGCGTGTTCAACACCGTGAGCATGGCCGGGTCAACCGAAGAGCAGTGGTTCACCGACTGGGAGTTCGGCGGTACGACCTACGCGAACCGCGCGCTGTACGAGAAGTGGTCACCGCTGAATTTTGTCGGCACCTGGAAGACGCCGATGCTGATCGTGCATTCGCAGCTCGATTATCGCGTCGATCTTTCGGAAGGGTATCAGGCGTTTACGGCGGCGAAGCGGATGGGTGTCGACGCAAAGTTCTTGTACTTCCCCGACGAAGGACACTGGGTGCTGCGCCCCCGTAATCGCCGCATCTGGTGGGGCACGGTCCTCGACTGGCTGGAGGTGCACCTGAATGAAAGCCCTCACCCGTAACACGCTGCTGTCGATACCACTGGCACTGCTGCTGGCCGCCGTGCTCCCAGGTCAGGGCGCTTTCAGCTGGCAGTTTCTCGACGCCTTTACGATCGCGTTCTCCTTCACGTACGTCGGCCACCTGGTGGAAACCCTGTTGCTCAAGATCCCGGGCATCGGGACTCCGGGCGGCAAGATCGTCCGGGTGCTTGGGTGGTTTGCCGGTGGCTTGTGGTGTTACGTGCTCGCACGCTGGGCGCTGGTCCTCTACGGACGCGACACGCGCGCATTACCCTCGTTGATGTGGGGCGGCCTGTTTTTCGTCGGCCTCGAGTTCGTGGTCCACGCCCTGCTGCAAGCCTCCGGCAAGCCCAACTTTTACAGCGGCGAGTTGCGGGAGAGAGAAACTACGGGCGTGCGCTAGCCGCCTCCGACTTCGTCCACGTGTTGTTCTGCCGTCGCACGTCCGGGAAGTTCTTGTCGGGATCGATCTCGATCTTGACGAGCTCCTTTGGAAATATCCGCACGTACGTAAAGTGGTTTCCTTCAAACCATGCCTCGACCGGCAGGCGCGTGTTTTCGAGGCTGCCGTCGGCAAAGGTCAGCCGCAGATCCACCGGCATCGGCAACCCGCCCGGACTGGAGAGGTAGATCGTGGTGTACGTGGTGCCGGAGGAGTCTCTGGAAGTTCGCACCGAGTCCACTGCCTGATCCACCACGTCGGTCCGCAGGAACCAGCCGCGCCAGAAGTAGGACAGATCCTCGCCTACGCCGTCTTCCATCGAACGGAAGAAGTCGGCGGGCGTGGGGTGCTTGAACGCCCAGCGCCGGATGTATTCGCGAAACGCCGAGTCGAAGCGCGTCGAGTCGAGGATCGCGTGCCGCAGCAGGTAGAGGCCGGTGGCCGGCTTGTTATACGCCACCTGGCCGAGTAGCTCCGGCGTCACACGATCGGCGGGAGTGATGCCCGGCTCGTCGCGTCCGGTGGCGGCGAACTGCGCCCACAGCTCCGCCTGCCCGCGCGTGCGTAGCCACGCCTGATCGGGGAAGTAGGTGCGCGCCGAATAGATGTTGATGAAGGTGTTGAAGCCCTCGTCCATCCACGCGTACAGCCGCTCGTTGTTGCCGACGACCATCGGGAACCACTCGTGACCGAGCTCGTGCGTCGTCACGATACTCCATCCCACCGACGGGACCGTTGACGTTGATCGCCGTGGGATAGGGGTATGAAAACCATTTCTCCGAGTAGTGCTTGATCGAATGGCGGACCATGCGGGTCGATTCCCGCCAGATGGAATCGGCCACCGGAGGATAGAACGACTGCATCAGAATGCCGTTCCAGCCGCTCGCATCCCAGATGAAATTCGGGGCAGCCGCCCAGGCGACATCGCGGACGTTGTGCGCCGAGAAGCGCCAGGTGAGGGTCGCGCCGGCGCCCGCTGGTCGTGCCGACCGTTGTCCGACTTCGTTTTTCGCGATGATCGCAACGGTCGAATCAGAAAGCAGCGCGCGTGCGAGACGAGCGCGCTGCTGTGCGGTGAGCACTTCGAGTGGATTCGTCAGACGGCCGGTCCCTGCGACGATGAACCCACGTGGCACCGTGATCGCAAAATCGATGTCGCCGTACTCGAGATAGAACTCGCCCTGGCCGAGGTACTGCTCGGTGTTCCAGCCGCGCACGTCGTCGTAAACCGCGAGGCGCGGATACCACTGCGCGATCTCGTACAACCATCCCTCGGGGAATTGCTCGCGTCCCATGCGGTCGGCGCCGTGCTCCGGAACCTGAAATGAGTAGCCGATCTCGAGTGATGTGACGCCGCGGGGAGGGAGCGGCCGGTCGAGCTCAACCCGCATGACCGTCCCCTCCTCGATCGTCTTCAGTGCTCGCCCTCTGACGGCCCGTCCGCCCATCGGCCCAACGGCCCGCACGCCGTCGAGCACGAATCCGCCCTTGAAGCCACGCGCGGCGAACCGCGCGTCGGGAGGATTCAGCAGGGCGCCACGGCTGTCATCTCGGAAGATGTTCTGGTCGAGCTGAAGCCAGATGTAGCGCAGCGTATCCGGAGAGCGGTTCGTGTAGCGGATGGTCTCGCGACCCGCGATCGTGTGCGTCGCCGTATCGAGCGAGACGGCGATCGTATAGTCCGCGCGCTGCTGCCAGTACTCAGGCCCGGGCCGGCCGGACCCTTCACGCAGCAGCGACGGTGTGGGGAGCTCGAGGCGCCGGAAGGGCGAGGTGTCGGTGCGCGCGGTGGGCAACTGGGAGGGTTGCGAGGGCTGCTGCGCGAGCGCGAGGACCAGGGGGAGCAGTATCATGGCGAGAATCTACCCGTCTTGACGTCAATCGATTCGTCGTATGCTGAACCGATTCCGCGGCTGGTTACGCAGGCCGCGCCGTAGGTTCAGCATCGGCGGTCGGCTCCTTCTTTAATCCTTCCAGCATGTAGCCCGCGGCCACCCCTCCCACGACCATGAGGAGACCCAGCCAGCCCAGTGCGGAGAGCCGCTGGCTGAAGAGCAGCAGCGCGAGCAACGCGCCGGCCACGGGTTCAATCGTCGCAGCCACTGAGGCGGGAGCGGCTTCGATCCGCTTCATCGCGCCGAAGAACAAGAGGTTGGCGGCGATCACGGAGCCGGCGGCGAGTCCAAGCAGACCTCGCCATGCGGCTGGGGAAGGAGGTAGGTGCGGCGGTCGGTGCCAAATTGCCAACGCGATCCAAATCAGCACCACGCCGCCGATCGCCTCGAGGAAAAGAACCTTCACCACTCCATAGCGGGGCGCCGCGTATCGTCCCATCAACGATGTCAGGGCGTAGCTCAGCGCCGACAAGAGGCCGCCGGCAATGCCCGCGCTCACGCCCATACGCGCAGCCTCGGCTCCGGCATTGCTGCCGCCGGTGACCGTAAGCGCGACTCCGACCATTACGATGACTGCGAGCGCCACGCGCGTCGGCGTCAACGCTTCCTGCAGAATCACGCGAGCCAGGACGGCAACGATGACGGGAGCGGTATAGAGCAGTGCCGCCGCTCCCGCGACGCCGACGCCGCCGATCGCGAACTGATACGCGATCTCGAACAGCGCGACCATCGCTCCACCACCCAGCCCGACGAGCAGCCAACCACGGCGATCGGCCCGAAACAGCTCACGACGGAACAGGATGCCCCAGATGGCGAGCGCCACCGTTCCAATGAGCACGCGCCAGAACCCGATACTCGTGGCGGGCATGAGATCGTAGAGACCGGTCGAGAGCGGACCGGTCGTACCCCACGTGGCGCCAGCCCCGAGCGCCATGAGATAGCCGACGACGCGATGTGTGCTCTTGGAATCCGTCACGACGCCATATTGCCCGCGGTCAGCTCACCGCGCAACACCGTCACCGCTTGCCCGCCGATCTTCACGCGGTCACCGACCAACCGCAGCTGCAGCTCCCCGCCGCGTGACGACGCTTGATAGGCGACGAGTTCCTTCTTGCCGAGCTTCGCGCTCCAGTATGGCGCGAGGGCACAGTGGGCCGATCCGGTGACAGGATCTTCGGAAACACCGGACTGCGGCGCAAAGAAGCGGGAGACGAAATCGTATCCGCTCTTGCCGTCGCCACGACTCGTCACGATGACGCCGCGCGTCTGGATCTCCGCGACCGCGCTGAGGTTTGGGGCCAGGCTTCGAACCGTCGCCTCGCTGGTGACCTCGACGAGGTAATCGAACGGGCTGCGTCCAACGAATTGCGGATTTGCGCCAAGTGCCTCGCTGAGTCCGGGAGGCGGTGGTGCCGGGGTTGCGGGCGTGGCGGGGAAGTCGAGCTCGATCAACCCACCGCGTCGATCAGCGGTCAGGAGTCCGCTCTTCGTGTGAAAGCGCGCCTGGACGTCCGGTTTCAGATGACCGTCTTCCCACAACACGTGCGCGCTGGCGAGCGTCGCGTGGCCGCAGAGATCGACCTCAACCGCGGGCGTGAACCAGCGGAGATCGTAGCCGTCGCGTTGCTTCACCAGGAAGGCAATGCGGAGGCTCATGCCTCCAAATCTATCGTTGACGTATCATCCGCTATGCTGCCCAGTTCAGAGAGGTCCCGACGACTGCGCTCGAACAGGCCGCAAGGACCGTCATGATTGTGTCCAGCTGGGTCGCCGTGCCGGGAAGGTCCAGGCCGCTTCCCAGGCGCAACACCATGAGCACTGCGCTCCCTCCGGCCCAGGCAGAGAGTGACAAGACGAACCACCTCCACCACGAGCCGCCAAGTCCGCATGCCGGGATAAACGTTCCGACCACTACGAACAAGGTCGCCATCGGATCATTGCCGGCGAGGCCGCCGACGAAGGCAATCACCAACCCGAGGAGCATTCGAGGTTTGAGGAACATGAGTCAGGCGTGCTCGTGCTGCACGCGATAGCGAAGCGCGATTGCGGCAATGACACATCCGACAAACGCGCCCACGAGGGGGTTGACCATGATGTCCCCCCCAGCCGCGGTCGCAAACCATCCCACGATTCCACCAATCGCGGTGCCGACAGAACAGACGAGGAACATCTTTCCGAGCGGCACGTGACGCAGCAGCAGCCACGAGAGCAGTGGCGCCGTGATGGCTCCGAGCGGAGCACCGAACACCGCGCCAATTTCAAGCGCTTCGATGGAGATCTCTTGACCGGCCAGGATCCCAACGAGCGCGAACGATGCCCCGCCGGCCATCGCCCCAAAAAGAAGCCCCGCGCCTACCAGCCCGATCGTCACCGCGACAATTCGACCGACGTGTCTCATGCTCAGCTCGACTTCAGCAACGCGAACGTGGTCTTGCCATGGAGCAGGCTGTTCTCGTGCCCTATGATGAATGCCGTTTCGGGATCATTGTTGCGCAACACCAACCGCAAGTCTTTTGCATCTGCAGGGACCTCGAACACGATATCAGTCGTGTACGCCTCGCCGGGAATCAGTTTGCGCTTCAGCCCGTCGGTCGATCCGGCGTACCGATGGCCCATGTCATCCACCAACGCGACGTAGCGGCTATTGGGTGTGAGTGTCGCGTCCCGTGGCCGGCGCGACGAAATCGTCTGCTCGTCGAATCGCACTTTCACCGTCACGGTATGCCGCACGAGCCCGTTCGGTAGTGATTCCGATTTGGTCGCCGCGACTGCGTAGGCGAGGTGGCAGTCGATCTCGCAGATGTGCTTCTCTTCGCCGACGGCCAGCACTCGACTGTGACTGAACACCGAGGCGCCGAGGAAGAGTAAGAGATAGAGTCCGACTCCGCCCAGCAGCACGCGCAGCGTGATTCGCGCGAACGGCTCGCGTTTTGTCACTCGCGCGACGATGTAGAGGACAATGAGCGTCGCCGCCGCGAGTACGGCACCCAGAAAGAGCAGTACCGTGAAGGGATTCAAGCCGTCAGTGATCACTGGGTGGCTCTTTGGGTTGGGCCGGACACGACGCTCTCAAGGCGTCGGCCTGATTGCGGACGAGCGAACGCGCTCGGGCGCGGCTCCAATTCCAGGTGCGCCAATCGACTTCCGCTTTGTCCCAATGGGCGAGGAGGCCATGCACGACGACACAGCGGTCTTCCGCGCTCAGTCGCGGCATCGCGTCGAGCAGGGCAGGGACGGCATCGCCACCAAGCGTCAGCGCGTACTTCGCATCAAACGGCCGCTCGGCCGCCGGGCGATTGAGATTCGTCTTCACGATGAAGGCGTCAGGATTGAGCAGATGCAGGCTGGCCAGGACCGCGAGGCCCTGCATGAGCGAGCCGAACACAAAGCGCTCCCGTTGCCCGCGCAGGACGGTCCACACGAACCAGGCGAACACGCCCAGCAGCAGGATCATGAACGCCGTGGCGTACAGCCGGTCTGTAGACAGTCCGTAGGCCGACACGTACAGCCGCATGCGCTGGAGCGCCGAGGCCATGATGACGGCGAGCAGACCGAGCAACAGACCCGCCAGCTGACGGAACACGCGGACCTGGGGAGCCGCCGCACGGTGCACCAGCGCTTCCGCGCCAAGCAGGATCGGAAGCACGAGCCCGCTGGCGGTCATCAGCTCGAAAAAGCCGCGCCGCGCATACTCCGCGTAGGTGAGTCCACTGGTTTGTTCGACCAGTGCCGCGCCGCCGAAGAAGTAGCGCAGCTGCACGACCACAAACATCAGGAACAGGGCGTTCAACAATCCGAGCGCCGTTGCCAGGGGTACGACGCTCGACACGGTTCTCGGTTTCGGGGTGAAGGCATGGAGTGGCTGACTAAGAAACGACCAGCGGAGATACCCGGCGACGAGAAATGCCCAAAAGGCGATGAAGAACGTGTGTGAGATGACCGTCTCGGCGTCGAACGCAAACACGTTCGTCAGGACGTTGCTGAAGACCTGGTCGGCCGATGCGAACAGCGCCGCGAACACCACCAGGACCGGTGCGGCGAGTGCAACGCCCAACGCCACGCGGCGCACGTTGCGGAGCCGATCGTCCTGCGGGAGCTCGCGCCACTGGATGTCGCTCAGCAGGAGCACGAAACCGCCGAAAATGCTGGATGCGGTCGCGCTGATGACGCCACGAATGAGATCGAAGGGATACCACGTCGTGATCAGTTCTCCCTGCAGGCTCGCCGCGGCGAGGGCCAGCGCCCCGATGAGCGCGATCGTATCGAACGCGGCCAGCGTCGCTGCGTCCCGCCGCAGGAAGGCGAGCCCGAGCAGCAACGCCGTGATCGCGAGCCACGCCGTATCGGGTCCATGCTTGACGCGGTGCCGGCGCACGAGCCAGGCACCCGCGCCGACCAGCGCCGTGGTGCCCAAGGCGACATTCAGGCCCCAGGGCATCGCGCGCAGCAGCGAATCACCGACGATGCCACCCACAGCGCCGGCGGCGGCAATGTCGAGCCCGAGCTTCGTGCGCGGACCGAGGACAGGGACCACGGTCATACGGCCTCCCGCGTCGGTAAGCCGCCGAAGCGGCGGTCGCGTGAGTGGAATTCGTGGATCGCGGCCGCGAGCTGCGGCGGGCCAAAGTCCGGCCACATCCGGTCGGTGAACCACAGCTCGGCGTACGCGCATTCCCACAGGAGAAAGTCGGACAACCGCTGCTCGCCGCCGGTGCGAATCAGCAGATCGACGTCAGGCAGGAGTTGACCCGCCTCAATCGCGGCGCGGCCGGAGTAGTCCACGGCGATCCGCAGGTCGAGCCGGGTCCCACCAGCCGTCCCCAACTCCGCAGCTGCAATCGCGGTGACGAGGGAGTGAGGCAGCCGGTCGCGCCGCCCTATGACGGTGAGCTTGACTCCCTCCGCCGCGAGCTCGGCGGTCTCGGTCCGCAGATGCCGCGCGAACAGCCGCATCAACGTCGAGACCTCGGCGGCCGGTCGATTCCAGTTGTCGGACGAGAAGGCGTAGAGCGTGAGGGCGGTAATGCCGCACCCCGGCGCGATGCGGACGGCGCGGCGCACGGCCTCCGCGCCCGCGCGGTGCCCGGCGGCGCGCGGCAGGCCGCGGCGTGTGGCCCAGCGCCCGTTGCCGTCCATGACGATGGCGACGTGAAAAGAAGTACTTTGTTTCATAAAGCTATCCCGCAAAAAAAAGAGTCCATGTCAGCGGGCGCGTGTCGCGCGGATCAACGCTTCCATGTGGTCGAGGTAGCGCTCGAGCGCCCGCCGGCCGAGGGCGGTGAGTCGGTATTCGGTTTTGGGGACGCGCCCCGCGAACGACTTGTCGCACGTGATGTACTCCGCGTCCTCCAGCTTGCGCGCGTGCACGCTGAGATTGCCGTCGCTCGTCTTGAGCAGCGCCTTCAGTTCGTTGAACGTGAGGCTGTCGCGCACCGCGAGCGCGCTCACGATCGCGAGCCGCACGCGCTCGTGAATCAGCCGGTCGAGATTCGCCGGCGCCGGTTGGACTTTGGCTTTCACCGGGCGATCCGCTTCCGCGCGGTTGATGCGCGCCGTGTTGCTCTTAGCCACCGTACCTCCGTGCGATGAGGAGGCCAAATAGGATGTGCAGACCGCCAAAACCGATTGCGAGGAGCCAGGCTTGCCAGCTGACGGGTACGAACAAGGCCGCCGTGCCCAGGATCATGAAGCAGATCCCCATCACGGGGACAACCCGCATCGAGAATGCACCGCCGGTCACCACGCCGGCGCCGTAGCACAACATCCACACCGCTGGCAGCAGCGCGAGCTGCTTCGCCTGCCACAGCACATAGGTCAGCAGCGCTCCGACGAGGAACGGTGGCAGCACGCTCAGTCCGAAGCGCCGTCCCGGGCCGTGGACGATGGCCGCGCCGGCGCGCATGGCTTTATAGAGGAGCGCGG
>QHUF01000294.1 GCA_003221075.1 Gemmatimonadota bacterium | reverse complement strand
CCGTTGTCGGGCGGATTGTGCGACGGCGTGACGACGATCCCGTCGGCCAGCCCCCCGCTCATTGTGCGCCCGCGGTTGTAGCTCACGATGGCGTGCGATACCGCGGGCGTCGGTGTGTAGGCGTCGTGCTCGGCGAGCATGATGTCGACGCCGTTGGCCGCGAGCACTTCGACAGCGGTGGTGCAAGCTGGCACCGACAGGGCGTGCGTGTCGAAGCCGAGAAACAGCGGGCCGCCAATCCCCTGCTCCCGGCGGTAGCGACAGATGGCCTCGCTGATCGCGAGCACGTGCCATTCGTTGAAGGTCTTCTCGAACGACGACCCGCGATGGCCCGACGTGCCGAAGGCGACGCGCTGGGCGGGCGCGGAGGGATCGGGGATCTCGGCGTAGTAGGCCGTGACCAGCTTCGCGACGTCGAGCAGCATCGCCTGCGGAGGCGGATGGCCCGCGAGCGGACTGATCTTCATGGCGTGAGGTCAGCGGCCGCCGCCGCATCCACGCACCAGCGCACTCGGCCCTTGGAGGGTGCGATCGCCTGCGCCGGCAATTCCAGTGGAAGGCGGGGACCCTCGAGCACGCGGCGGAGAATGCCCGCCTTGGCGGCGCCGGAGACGAGGAACAAGACCTCGACCGCGGCGTTGATCACCGCCGGTGTCAGCGTGATCCGCCACATCGACGCCGCGGCGGCGCGCGCGGCCATCACCCAGCGTGTCTGCTCGTGGACGGCGGCGCTCCCCGGAAAGAGCGATGCGGTATGCCCATCCTCGCCGAGTCCCAAGAGGACGAGGTCGATGCGCACTCCCGCCGGCGTCCGGAGCAAGGCCCGCAGCGTCGTTTCGTAGACTCCCGCGGCGGTGGCAGGATCGTCTTCGCCATGGATGCGGTGCACATTTTCCGCGGGGACCGGTACGCGGTCGAGTAGGGTTTCCCGCGCCATGCGGTAGTTGCTCTCGACATCGTGCGGCGGTACACACCGTTCGTCCCCCCACAGGACCTGAACTCGCGACCACATCACCTGGGACACGAGAGCCCCCGTGCCGAGCCGGAGGTAAGTGTCACGCGGCGTCGAGCCGCCGGAGAGCGCGACGATGAACTGTCCACGCGAGGCAATCGCGTCCCCCGCGGCCGCGACGAAACGTCCTGCGGCCGCGTCGGCGAGCGCGGCGGCGCTGGGGAGCACCGCGAGATCAGCTCGCATCGACCGTCAGCCCTCCTTCTTTCAAGAAATAAACGGCCGCCGCTTGTGGGCGACGGCCGTTTCATTGCGATTCTAAAACGTCACTGCTTCTTGTACCGCCACGCAGCGATGGTCGGACCCGCGGCCTTCAAGGCGAACTGTTGCTGCCCCCCGGGCGGCGTCGTCGCGATCTGCACGGTGTCCCTCGCAACCACCTCGCCCTTCAGGTCGACGAACTCGAACAGGAGCTTGTACGGCGCGTTCGGCTTCTCCCGCGTGTTCGTCACGACTCCCTTCACGTCCCGGCCTGTGTCGGTCGAGTCGAACTGAGTCACCGCGACGTCCCCGATCAGGAGCGAGTCGCTCAGTTTGTAGTAGTACAGCGCGGAGTCGATCTTGCCGTTCTGTTGCTGCGCGTACGCCATGATCTTGATGCCGGTGCGGTTCATCGGATCGACCGCCATCAGGCGGCGCGACATCGCCAGCGCCGTCACCGAATCGTGCAGGCCGAGGGCGGTGTTGGCACGGAAGATCAGGCTCTCCCGGTAATACGGGTTGACCTTCAGACTCGCATCGAGCGCCTGCGCGGCGAGTGAGAACGCCGCCCGCGAGTTCGCGAGATACGTCTTGGCCATGCCGGTCGTCACAGAGTCGCAGCGCGCGCGAATCCTCGCGACGGTCAGCGGCGGACGGCTGGCACGAGCTTCCCGCCGGCAACTACTGCCTGCGACGGACGTGTCGGGGTCTTCCGGTACGCTCCCGGAGATCTCGGCGCCGACTCGATAGAGCTGGTAGTAACCCATTGAGTCGCCTTTGCTGACGATTTGCCGGTAAATCGTGAAGGCGCTGTCGCGGTAGGCGCTGTCCTTGGCGCCCTTCTGCATGTAGACGCCGCCCAAGGCCGCCATGATTTCGGCATCGTTGGGATACAGAACCAGATACTCGCGATACGACGCCTGCGCCTCGGGCAGCTGCCCCAGGCTTTGCTGAATGCGGCCGAGGTTGTAGAGCGCGTCCTTGCGGTCCTGCGCGAACTTGGGATCCGTCGCTGCCACGTTCGCGGCCCGCCGGAAATAGATGACCGCGGAATCGGACTTGCCGGTGTTGAAGAACAGCGTCGCGACGTACTTGAGGCCGGTCGGCTCGTCGGCGAGCAGCGCGTTCGCGCGCTCGAAGGAACGGATTGCGGAATCGGGGTTGTTCGCCTGCCACGCCGCGATCCCGGCGTTGAACGTGGGCACCCACACATACCGCCGCCACACATCCATGTCGCCCTTGCACTCCGGTTTCAACGCCTGAGCATGCGTGAATGCCGAGTCGGTGCCAAACGCGTCGTTCGTCATGATGTAATAGCGGCCCAGGTAGTACCACGCTGCCGGATTCTTATTCTGGTCGCCGGTCACGGCCTGCGTCAGCACCCGCTGGGCGTCAGCCAGGTCTTTCTTCTTCTGATCCTCAAACTTCGTCGTCGTCGCGCTCTTCAAAAACAACAGACCCTGATTCACGAGAAAGTGGCCTGGCTTCAGGTCACATTTTGCTTCCGCCCACCGTCCAGCTGGCGGTGGCTGCTGCGCCGCGACCGGGATCGTGACTGCGGTAAACAGGATTGCCGTGAGATTGCGAACCGTTCGCACGTTCACTCCTTGGATTTCGCGATAAGAGCCTCGGCGTCGCGCTCCACGGCGCGCGCCACCTCGAGTGGCGGACGGCCCAAGGCCTGCGCCGCCGCCAACACATCGTCGTATTCTGGCTTCACTCGGGGCTGGCCGCCATCCAGCACCTTGACCCGCACCGCCACGCCGTCCAGCCGTACCGTCAGCTGATGTCGCGGCAGCGTGGCCCGCTCCGCAATCCAGCGGCGCACGCCGGCGGTGGTGCTGTGCCGGAACAGCTCGGCGGTCACCGCTTCCGCGAGCCCCTCAGGCGCCATGACCTCCACGCGGAACCCCTGGCGGCCCTTCTTCATCTGCACCGGCCATGTCTGCACGTCGAGCGCGCCTGCCTGGACCAAGGCCTGGCGCAGCGGCTCCACATACTCTGGACTCATGTCGTCCACGTCGGTGGCGAGCAACACCACGCGCCCGGCTTCCGCCGCCACCTCGGCGATCAGAATGCGCAACGCGTTCGGATAGTGTTTGGGATCGCGCTGACCGGCGCCCCACCCACTGCCGACCATGCGCCAACGGTCCGGCGGCGCGCCTGCCGACAGTACCCGGAGCAGCGCGGCGCCGGTGGGGGTCGTCGCCTCGCCTTCCACAGGTCCCGCCCCGCCCGCGATTTCCAGCCCTTCGAGCAGGATCGCCGTGGCTGGCGCGGGGACCGGCAGGCGACCATGCGCCGCCTCCACCCACCCCTGCCCCACCGCGACCGGAAGATGGTATACGCTCTCGACGCCGAGTCGCTCGAACCCTTCGATGCCACCGACGATATCGAGGACCGCGTCCACCGCTCCGACTTCATGCAGGCGCACTTCTTCCGGAGCGACGCCGTGGACTCGACCTTCAGCCTCGCCGACCAATCGGAACGCCCGTACGGCGCGCTCCTTCACCCAATCGGAAACCGGAGCCCGCTCGACGAGTCGCACCAGCTCACCGACGTGGCGGCCGTGCGGCTGCTCCGGGATGCCGAACTCGACTTGCTTGCACGTAATACCGGAGCGCCGAACGTCTCGAACCGTAACACGGACGTCGCCGAGGCCCAGCCGTTCCGGCAACTCCTCGAGCCAGGAAACCGGCAGTCCCAGCGAGAGGAGAGCCCCCAATGTCATGTCGCCGCTGATACCAGCGGCTGGATCCAGGATAGCGATGCGCATGTGCCGAAGTATTGGAATTAAACAGCTTAGGTCCTGTAGAGCCACCCGGCGCCTGTATTGAACAGCACGATGCGCTGCTCGGGACCCAACACCCCTCTGTTCTTGAGCGCGACCGCACCTGACAAGGCCGCTCCGCCCTCCGGCGACGCGTCGATCCCTTCGGCGAGCTGCAGCTCATGCGCGGCCGCGGACAGCGCTTCGTCGCTCACGGCGACAGCGCCGCCGCCGCTGTCGCGCAACGCGCGCAGCATGAGCCGGTCACCGAGCGGCGACGGCACGCGCAAACCAGCTGCTACGGTTTTGGGATCGGGCCACGACTCGCATCGCTCGGCGCCCGATTCGAATGCCTGCACGACCGGAGCGCAGCCACTCGCTTGCACCGTGTACATCCGGGGCAACGGTCCGCGCAGCCAGCCGCATTGGCGGAGCTCCTGGAACGCCTTCCACATGCCGATCAGGCCCGTCCCGCCGCCGGTCGGATAGATGATCGCGTCCGGCAGCGTCCATCCGAACTGCTCGGCCAACTCGAGGCCGAGCGTCTTTTTGCCCTCGATGCGATACGGCTCTCTCAGGGTGGAGACGTCGATGGCACCGGTATTCGTGGCGTGCAGCCGAGCCGCAATACCACAGTCGCCGATGTGCCCATCGAGCAGGATCAGATCTCCGCCAAACGCGCGGATCTGATCCAGGATGGGACGCGGCGTCGTGGCAGGCGCGTACACCCGCGCCGACGCACCCGCACGGGTCGCGTACGCGGCGAGCGCGATCCCCGCATTGCCGGCGGTCGGTACGACGAACTCTTTCGCTCCTGCCAGCACCGCGCGCGTGACGGCAGCGGCCAGTCCTCGGGCCTTGAACGATCCCGTGGGGTTCGTGCCTTCGTCCTTGACCCAGAGTTGGTCGAAACCCTGGCGCGTGGCGACGCGCTCGACTTTGAGCAGCGGCGTGCCGCCCTCGCCGAGTGTGACGGGGTGCTCACCTTCGCCGAGTGGCAGCCACTCGTCATAGCGCCACATCGTCCAACGCCGACGAAGCAGTTGCGTCTTCGCTTCAGGCCCTGGGAGCGTGGCGTACCGGACCAGGTACGGGGACCCGCAGACCTCGCATACACCGGGAAATCCGTCGGCATCGCGCGCGCGCACGGGTTCGCACGCCGAGCACTCCAGTGTCCAGGTGGTCACGCGCGCTGATGCAACCGGTCGAGGATCCGGTCCGCCAGCTTGGTGGAGAATCCCGGCAGGGCGGCGATCTCCGCGGGCGTCGCGGTACGCACGCCAGCGAGTGAACCGAAGCGCTCCAGCAGGAGCCGCCGGCGCGCCGGCCCGATTCCCGGGATGCGCAGCAGCTCCGACGTGATGGTGCGCTGCGCGCGGCGTTTGCGGCTGTAGGTGACCGCGAAGCGGTGGGCTTCGTCCCGCGCCCGCTGCAGGAGCTTGAGCGACGGACTGCGCCGCGAGAGCCGGAGCGGCTCGCCGGACTCCTGCACAAAGACTTCCTCTTCCCGTTTCGCGAGACTCACGATCGGCAGACGCTCCTGTCCCTGGGCGCGCGCCGCTTCGACTGCGGCCGCCAATTGGCCTTTGCCTCCGTCGATCACGATCAAGTCCGGAATCTGCTTGTTCTCCGCAATGCGGCGAGTGAGAAAGCGCGTCACCACTTCCTTCATCGCGGCGAAATCATCGATTCCTTCTACACCTTTGATCCGATATCGCCGGTATTCCGCCTTGCGGGGGCGGCCACCCTCGAACCACACGAGCGAGCCTACCGTGTCCCGCCCCTGATTGGTCGAGATATCGATGCACACCATCGCCCGGGGGACCACGGGCAGACCCAGGTCGCGGCCGAGGGAGAACACGGGATCGGCGGCGCGCTCATCGATGTCGAACGCCTCGATCTTGAAGCTGTCGAGCAGGTGGCGCGCGTTCTGATCGGCGAGCTCGACCAGCTTCGCGGCCGATCCGCGCTGCGGCACCGCAAACTCGACACCGGGTGCCAGCTCGCGGAGCGCGTCCAGATCGGCGGGCGCAAACGGGAGCACGACGCGCTGGGCGCGCTGCTCGAGTGGGAGATAGTAGCCCACCAGGAACGTCCGGAGCACTTCGCCTTCGGGAGCATGCTCGACATGCTCGAGGAAGCGATGCTCGCGCGCGATGAGCCTGCCGTCGCGAATCCGCAGGATCACGCCCACGGCATCGTCACCATCGCGGGCGAGACT
>QHUF01000293.1 GCA_003221075.1 Gemmatimonadota bacterium | reverse complement strand
GCAGGGGAAGTTCGGGAAGCCTTGGGCCAGGTTTATGGCCCCGTGCTCATTTGCGAGCCGGGTCATCCCACGAATCACCGATTCCGTAAACCCGTGTGTGCGGCGTGCTGTGCGCATAAGCGCCAAAGATACCGTCTTGACCGGCAGTTCGGACGGAGGCTAATTCGCTGGCTCTTATGTTCCGCCGTCCCTACATCGCACTAGGCGTTCTCTTAACGCTCGTCACCTGCCGGGACGGGAGCGGCCCGCAGCTCCACTATGCCCGCGTCGCCGTCGCCCCGATCTTCCCGTCCGAAGCCGCCGTCGCCGCTTTCGGTTTATCGATCGACCGCGTTCGCATCGTCGTCGTGCGTCCCGTCACGCCGCCGGACACACTGGCAGACACGACGGTCAACTTGCCGCCCGACGCGGAGGCGCTCGATCTCAATCTTCGCGTTCCCATTGTCACATCACCCGAAACCGTGCTGGTCTCGATCGTGGCGCTGGCGGGCGCGGTGCCGCTGTTCCAGGGCACGGCTCCGGTCGAGGTTTCGGCAGGAGTGGTTTCGGAGCCGACCGAGATTCCGATTGCGACGTACGTCGGCCCCGGTGCCGGCGTGGACAGCATCGCGATCTCACCGCGGACCCCATTCCTCTATTTCGGCGACTCACTGCGGTTTCAGGTGCAGGCGTTCCAGGGCGGGACGCCCGTGCCCGATTTTTACGTTTCCTGGACCACCAGTGACACCGCGCTCGCGCACATCAATGGCGCCGGCCTCCTGCGCGCGCCGCTCAACCGCTCCAGTGTGCGCGTCGTGGCACGTACACCTGCGGGCGTGCGTGACTCCGTGCTCGCATCGTTTCAGCCCGTCGCGACTCAGCTCGTTCGGATCGCCGGCAACGGCCAGTCCGACACCGTGGGGCGCCTGCTGGCGCTGCCCCTCGAGGTCGAGGCCCGCGCGGCGGACGGCTTGGGCGTGCGCGGTGTTGCGGTGCGCTTCCGCGCACTGCTCGGCGGCGGCGCGGTAGCGGATACGCTCGTTCTCACCGACAGCCTGGGGCGGGCACGCACGGTCGCGACCCTCGGTTCGCTCCTCGGCGCGCAATCATTCCAAGCAACGGCGGCGGGGCTCAGCGGGAGTCCCGTAACATTTGACATGACGGCGCTCGCGAGTCCCCCGACGCAACTGCTCGCGGCGCTTGGTGACGCCCAGCTCGCGCTCGTGAACACCGTCGTCGCCGTGGCGCCGAGAGTGCTTCTCAAGGACGCCGCCGGTAATCCGGTGGCCGGTGTGCGGGTCACGTTCACGGTCACGGGTGGCGGGGGCAGCCTAAGCGGCGGCAACCAGACAACCGACGCGAGCGGTACTGCGACGGTCACCTCATGGACGCTCGGCACACTGGCGGGAATGAACACGCTGCTCGCAAGCGCGGCGGGACTCTCGCGCACATTTACCGCGACAGGTATCGCCGGCGCGGCGGCCCAACTGGTCGCCACCGCGGGGGATTTGCAGTCGGGCGTGGTGGGTGGCCTCGTCCCGATCAAGCCGGCCGTGCGTCTCCACGATCAGTACGGGAACCCGATCGGCGGCGCCGCGGTGACGTTCACGGTGAACGCTGGAGCCGGTAGCATCACCGGCCCGACGCAGTTGACGAATGCGGGGGGCGTTGCCGCGGTCGGCAGCTGGACGCTGGATACGCTCGCCGGTACAAATGTTCTGCATGCGACAACCGGCGCGCTGTCGACGACGTTCAACGCAACCGGGCTTCCGGACGTGCCGAGTCTCCTCGTCAAGACGCTAGGCGACAGCCAGATCGGCGTGGTCAACGCACCGCTTCCCACCGCGCCCACCGTCCGCCTCACCGATCGCTATAAGAATCCGATCGCCGGGGACACGATCAACTTCTTTATTCTCACCGACGGTGGTTTCGTTGCCACGCCGATCTCGGTCACGAACGCGAGTGGAGTTGCGAGCGCCGGCGCGTGGACTCTGGCAAACTTCCTGGCGCAGAACGTCCTGCGGGCGGAGGTGCAGAGCGTCCCCGCCGTCGTGCCCGTTCAATTCACTGCGTTGGGAACCCATGACGTGGCGGCTCAGCTGCTGCGCGTGACCAGCGATACACAGACGGCGCTCGTTGGCAGCCCTGTCGGCGTTCCGCCCGAGGTTGAGGTCGTCGACCAGTACTTCAACCCGGTGCCGGGCGTCTCGGTGACGTTCACGCTCACCGGCACGTTGATCGGCAGCCTGCTGCCCAGCACCGCGGTGACCGATTCGAGCGGAATCGCGAGAGCCGGGACCTGGACGCTCGCGGCGCTGCCCGGGCTGAACACGCTCGACGCTGCTGTGCCAGGACTCACGGGCAGCTCAGTGACGTTCAGCGCCAACGGGATCACGACGACGGCCAGCACGATCGCGCTTGATGCCGGAGACCTCCAATCGGCAATCGTCGGAAGCACGCTCGCGACGTACTCGGTCGCGGTGAAGAACGCGATCGGGCTGCCCGTGTCCGGCGTGCCGGTGCGTTGGGCGGTGGGAACAGGCGGCGGCTTCATCACGCCGGCCACGTCGGCAACGGACGCGAACGGGATCGCCAGCGCTACACGGACCCTGGGCCAGTCTCCGGGTACGCAGACCGCCACCGCGTCGGTGAGCGGCCTTTCGGGTTCACCGGTCACGTTCAGCGCGACGGGGTTGGTGGACCTCCCGGCGCAGATCCTCAAGCAATCCGTCGACCCCCAGACCGGCACGGTGGCGACCGGCGTTGCGGCGCCGGTCGTCAAAGTCGCCGATCAGTTCGGCAACGGTGTTGCCGGTGTGATCGTTGACTTCGTCGTGACGGGCGGCGGGGTCCTCGGTGCCGTGAAGGACACGACCGACGCCCTTGGGCTCGCGACGACGGGCAGTTGGACGCTCGGTTCCATCGTAGGGACCAACAGCGTCACGGCGACTGCGGGCGCGTTGCCGGCCCAGACCTTCAGCGCCACCGGGGTCGCGGGTGCGCCGGCACGCCTCGCGTTCGCATTGGAGCCTACCCGTGGGCTGGCCGGCGACACGATGGCGCCCGTGAAACTGGCGATCGAGGACCAATTCGGGAACCGCGTCCCCTCGGCGCGGGACGCCGTGACTCTGGGGCTCGGCGCGAGACCCCCGTTCGCCAACCTGTCCGGCACGCTGAACGTGAGCGCAGTCAACGGCGTGGCCACGTTCCCTGATTTGGCGATCGACTCAGCGGGCGTTGGCTATACGCTGGTCGCGACGTCCGGCAACCTTGCGAGCGCAGAGAGCAAGCCGTTCGACGTGGGCGGGGTGATCGCGGCCGTGAAGGACGACCGCCTCGATCCTGTCGCCGCGGCGTTCAGCACCGCGACTGGCCTCGTGTACATCCCTGGCGTCAACAACACGATCAGTGTGTTCGATCCGAGTAAGGGACTGATCACGCCGTTCTCGATCCTTCAGAACCAGCCGTTTGGCGTGGCGGTCAATGGTCCCGCCAATCGCGTATACGTCACGACGTTCGCGACGCTGGTCGGAGCTGTCGTCGTGCTAGATGATCGCGATCCCTCCGCGATCATGGCCCTGGTTCCTCTGGCGGGCGAGGCGAAGGGGATCGCCGTGGACGAAGCGACGAATCGAATCTTC
>QHUF01000225.1 GCA_003221075.1 Gemmatimonadota bacterium | reverse complement strand
CGTGGCAGCCTCGAACGTGGGATACGGATGCACCTCGAGCGTCCAGTCGCCGTCGGTGAGCCAGTGCGCCGCGGCTGACTGGAGGTTGGCGGCGGTCGCCGTGGCGATGCGCTGCCGCGTCACCTGGTAATGGTCGGCGCTGCCGGCGTAGACCTCGTTCACTGCCAGCACGTCCGATTTCCCGCCGAAGCCGCCGATCCGCTCGATGCCGCGGATGAAACTGGCGCGCGATTGCGTCTTGACGCGGCGCAGCTCGCTGGCCGTCGGGCCCGACTTGATGAACCGCGCCAGCTCTTCATCGATGGCGCGCTCGACGCGGGCGAGGTCGCCGCTCGGTTTTGCCGTCGCCCGAATCACGAGCTGCCCGCCGATCTCGCGGAGATCGACGTATGCGGCCACATCGGTGGCGATCTGCTCGTCATAGACGAGCCGCTTGTAGAGCCGCGACGTCTTCCCCGCCGCGAGGACGTCGGTCACGAGGTCGAGATAGTCGCCGTCCGCGGATCCAAACTGCGGGATATTCCACTCCTTGTAGATGCGTCCCTGGGGAACGCGGTCCTGCATGACCTCCCGGTGCGAGCCGGTCCGCCGCGCGATCCACACGTCCTGCTTCGCGATCGGCGGCGTCGCGGGGATGTCGCCGAAGAACTGCTCCACTTTCTGGCGTGCCGTTTCGGGCGTGATGTCGCCGGCCAGCACGATCACCGCGTTGTTCGGACCGTAGTAGGTGCGGAACCACTGCTTCACGTCATCGAGCTTGGCGGCGTCGAGATCCTCCATCGATCCGATCACCGACCACGAATAGGGATGGCCGGCCGGATAGGTGCCCTCCGTCATCAGCATGTTGACCTTGCCGTAGGGCTGATTCTCGCCCTGACGCTTTTCGTTCTGCACGACGCCGCGCTGCTCGTTGAGCTTCAACGTGTCGATGGCGCCGAGCAGATGCCCCATGCGGTCCGATTCCATCCATAGCGCCACGTCGAGCGCGGTGGTGGGCACGTTCTCGAAATAATTGGTGCGATCGTTGTTGGTGGTGCCGTTCTGATCGGTCGCGCCGATGCGCTCGAACGGCTGGAAGTAGTCGTCGTTGAAGTGCTCGCTGCCGTTGAACATCAGGTGCTCGAACAGGTGGGCGAAGCCCGTGCGGCCCGGCCGCTCGTTCTTGGAGCCCACGTGGTACCAGATGTTGACGGCGACGATTGGCGCCTTGTGGTCCTCGTGGACCAGGAGTGTCAGACCGTTTTTCAGCACGAAACGCTGATACGGAATGGTGATGGGCGCGGGCGCGGAGGCGCGCGCGGCCCGCTGGGCACGCGACCGCGTGGCGGTCCGAGACGGACGCTGCGCGGTTCCCGGCGCCGGCAACGCCGTGGCGAGCCCCAGAGCCAGGGAGACAAAGGCTATGCGGGACATGGGATTCTCCTCCTGAAGGCTGACGGCGGGCTGAACGGCCTGAAGATATTACATTTAAGC
Organism: Gemmatimonadota bacterium; assembly: GCA_003221075.1. Classification (GTDB taxonomy): domain Bacteria; phylum Gemmatimonadota; class Gemmatimonadetes; order Gemmatimonadales; family GWC2-71-9; genus 20CM-2-65-7. The sequence goes on along the minus strand of QHUF01000225.1, from coordinate 1,851 downwards.
AGCATGGCTACTCTCGCCCAACCCAAGCAAAAGAAAGTCAGCGCCGATGAGGCGCGTGAAGTCGCCGAAGCGGCACGCGAACAGGAATGGGCCGCGCCGAGTTTCGTGCGCGAGCTGTTCCTCGGCAAGCTGCGGATGGACCTGATTCACCCGTACCCCGAACAGAATCCGGACGAAATCGCTCGCGCCAAACCGTTCCTCGACAAACTCGCGCGATTCCTGCGTGAAGAGGTCGACTCCGATCGCATCGATCGCGAAGGCGAGATTCCGGAGAACGTCATCGACGGGTTGCGGAAGCTGGGGGCATTCGGCATCAAGATCCCGCGCGAGTACGGCGGCCTCGGCCTCTCGCAGCTCTCGTACATGAAGGCGATCGAGCTCGTGTCGTCGGTGGACGGCTCGCTCACGGCGTTGCTCTCGGCGCATCAGTCCATCGGCGTGCCACAGCCGCTCAAGCTGTTCGGCACCGAAGCGCAGAAAAGGAAATACTTCCCCCGTCTCGCCGCAGGCGCGATCTCGGCGTTCGCGCTCACCGAGCACGGCGTCGGGTCCGATCCCGCGGCGATGGAAACCACCGCGATCCTCGACGACGATGCCTGGATCCTGAACGGCGAGAAGTTGTGGTGCACGAACGGCACCAAGGCGGAGCTCCTCGTCGTCATGGCGCGGACGCCGTCGAAGATGGTCAACGGCAAAGAGAAAAAGCAGATCACGGCATTCATCGTCGAGACGGACTGGCCGGGTGTCGAAGTCGTGCACCGGTGTCACTTCATGGGTTTGAAAGCGCTGTTCAACGGCGTGATCCGCTTCACGAACGTGCGCGTGCCACAGGAAAACGTGCTGTGGGGCGAGGGCAAGGGATTGAAGCTTGCGCTCGTCACGCTCAACACCGGCCGCCTGACGCTTCCCATTTCGTCGGTCGCCGCCGGCAAGCGCTGCCTCGAGGTCTCCCGCCGCTGGGCCGCCGAGCGGGTCCAGTGGGGGCGGCCCATCGGGCAGCACGATGCCATCGCGCAGAAGATCGGTACGATGGCGGCGAACACGCTCGCGATGGAGGCGGTCGCGGAGCTGTGCGGCGCGATGGCGGAGCGCGGCGGCTACGACATCCGGCTCGAGGCGGCGATCGCCAAGCTCTATAATTCCGAAGCGGGCTGGCGCATCATCGACGACACGGTGCAGATCCGCGGAGGCCGCGGCTACGAGACCGCCGATTCGCTGCGCGCGCGCGGCGAGACGCCGATACCCGTCGAGCGCATCATGCGCGACTTCCGGATCAATCTGATCTTCGAGGGGTCGTCGGAAATCATGCACCTGTTCATCGCGCGTGAGGCGGTGGACAAGCATCTCCAGGTCGCCGGCGACGTCGTCATGCCGGGAAAAACCGTGCGAGAGCGCCTGGCCGGCCTCGCCCGCTCCGCGGGGTTCTACGGGTGGTGGTATCCGTCACGCTGGCTGGGATGGAGCCTGTGGCCACGCTACGCCGAGTTCGGGAAGCTCGCCAAGCACGTGCGCTTCGTCGAGCGCAGCTGCCGCCGGCTGGCGCGCAGCGTATTCCATTCGATGATTCGGTTCGGTCCGAAGCTCGAGCTGCGCCAGTCGGTGCTGTTCCGGCTGGTGGACGTGGCCGGCGAGCTGTTCGCGATGGCGGCCACGTGTTCCCGCGCGCAGCGGCTGTATACGCATGACCGGGCGACGGGCGCGCGGGCCGTGAAGCTCGCCGATCTGTTCTGCCGGCAAGCCCGGCGTCGGGTGCGTTCGAAGTTCAACGGGCTACGGCGAAACGAGGATGTGCCGACCTACAAGTTCGCGCAGGAGATTCTGGCCGGGGAGCATCGCTGGCTGGAGCGGGAT
>QHUF01000224.1 GCA_003221075.1 Gemmatimonadota bacterium | reverse complement strand
TCGAAGCGACGCTTCCCGGCACGCCGGGTTACGCCCACGAAATCGTCGTGCTGGGCGCACACTACGACACCGCCGAGGATGCGCCGGGCGCGGATGACAACGCGAGCGGCGTCGCAGGGGTGCTCGAGCTCGCGCGGATCTTTGCCGGCGAGCGCCAGGCACGGACCGTCCGCTTTGTCTTTTTTACTAATGAAGAGCCGCCGTCGTTTCCGACGGCCGACATGGGCAGTCGCCATTACGCGACGGCTGCGCGCGAGCGCAACGATCAAATCGTGGCGATGCTGTCGATCGAGTCGATCGGCTACTACGACACCGGCAAAGGCAGCCAGCGCTACCCGTTCCCGCTGAACCTCGCATATCCGGATGTGGGCGACTTCATCGGGTTCGTCTCGAACCTCAGGTCGCGCGCGCTGCTCCATCGCGCGATCGCGGCGTTTCGCGCTCACGCCACACTGCCCACGCAAGGTGCCGCTGCGCCGTCATGGGTGCCCGGCGTCTGGTGGTCGGATCATTGGTCGTTCTGGCGGGAGGGATATCGGGCGATCATGATTACCGACACCGCGCCGTACCGGTATCCGTTCTACCATACTCCGCAGGACACGCCCGACAAGCTCGACTACGATCGAATGGCACGCGTGGTTCACGGACTGACCCACGTGGTTCGCGCACTCGCGAACTGAAGGTGCGCTAGCGGTCGAGGCGCGCGAACGCGCGCACCGGAAAACTTCCCATTCCCTTCACCCGCGGTGGCACTGCAAAGAAACGAAAGCCGGTCTCCGGCAAGTCGGCCAGGCGCGTCATGTGTTCGACGATCGCGACGCCGGCGCCAAGCAGGATCGTGTGAGCGGGTCGGCTGCCGTCCTTGTCGTCATCGATATTGAGCGAATCGATTCCGACGAGCGCGGCGCCCGCCTTGGCGAGATACTCGGCCGCGTCCTTCGTGAGAAACGGGTGTTGGCCGCCCGAGTAGGTGTCGGTGCGCCAGTGCACGTCCCAGCCCGTGTGGACCAAGACGGCCTTCCCTTTCACGTCCTCGCCCTTGAATCGCGAGGCATCGATCGCGCGTTTGTTTCCAACACTCGCGCGCACGACGACGCCCGCCAAATCCGCGACGGCTTCCAGCGCGTAGCCCGCGACGTCGCGACCGTCTTCGTACCGATGGAACGGGGCATCGATGTACGTGCCGGTGTTCGCGAGCAGGTCGATCTTCCCGATCTGGAATGTCGTGCCCGGCGCGTAGCGAGCGGTCGAAGCTTCACGCGACAGCCAATCGCTGATCGCGGGCGAGGGCAGCCCCCGGTACGTCACCATACCGTGCTCGATCTCGTGACTCAGGTCGATCAGCCGGGCCATATGCGGGCGAGCGCTTTGAGCAGCTGGCCCTCAGGGGTCGAACCGTCTGGAGCCTCGGACAGGACCATGGCGAGCCGCCGCCGGAGCAGGGGGTCGCGAGTCGCCTGCGCGGCAAACTGAACGGTCAGCGGAACGAACCAGGGGGCCTGGCGGGCTCCGGAGCCGGCGCGGGCCACCGCCGCGTACTGCTCGAATAGGGCGAGCAGGAACGCACCTTTGGAGGGGAAATGACGGTAGATGGCCCCTTTGGTAAATCCAGCGGCGAGGGCCACTTCGTCGAGCGTCGCCAGCTCGAAGCCGCGCTCGGCGAAGAGCTCGAGCCCAGCGGCCACGAGCAGGGCGCGCGTTTCCGACTTGCGCCGCTGATGAATGATTCCCACGGGTATCTACGATACTCACGGGGACCTGTTGCGCAAGGCGCGCCGATTCCCACATTGTGCGACGTGCCTGACAGCCTCCAGTTCGATCGCGCCGAGCCGAGCGCGGGGTGCTCGGCGTGCGGCAGCCAGCTGACCGACACGTATTTCGTCGCCAACGGCCGCATCGTGTGCGACAGATGCCGCCGGGCGGTCGAAGCGGAGTGGAACCGAGGGGGAGCCGCGGGTCGCTTCATCACCGCTCTGGGCCTCGGGATCCTGGCGACAATCGCTTGTTCGATTCTGTGGTACGTCGTCCTCAAAGTGACGGGCTACCAGCTGGGAATTATTGCCGTCGCGGTGGGATTCATCGTCGGTAGCGCTGTGCGCAAAGGCTCGAATAGCCGGGGCGGGTGGCGCTATCAGACGCTGGCGATCTTTCTCACCTACACCGCCATCGTGACATCGTACGTCCCTTTCATTATCGAGGGATTTCGCGAGCACCGGGCGGCGCAAGTGACGACGACCGCTACGGCTCCCGACAACACCAAGCCCGTTAAGGATTCGACGGCGGTGGTGGCCAAGGCCGAATCGATTGGCCCGCTCGGTTTCGCCATCGGGGTTGTCGTGCTGCTCGGGGTTCTCTATGCGGCGCCGTTTCTCGCGGGCCTCGAAAATGTCATCGGAATTCTGATCATCGGGTTCGCGCTCTACGAAGCGTGGAAGCTCAACCGCCGAACGGAGCTGCGCGTCTCGGGACCGCACCGGGTCTCGCCGACCGGCGCGCCAGCATAGAAACGCCGGTCTTGCTGGCCTGTCCGAGCTGCGGGACAGAAGTCGCCGCGGCGCTGTTGGTATGTCCCGCATGTGGATGGCTGCGGTTCTCCGAGGATCTCAAACGCCTCGCCGGCGAGGCCGACGAGCACACTCGCGCCGGCCGTTTTACCGAAGCGCTGGTCGCCTGGCGTACCGCGCTCGATCTGCTGCCTCCCAACAGCAAACAGTACGCGGTTGTCAGCGAGCGCATTGCGGAGCTGGGCCGCCAAGGTCCGGCGAAGCCTGCGCAACCCCGCCCGGCATGGACGCGGCGGACCGGCGTCCTCGGCGCGATCGCCTTGTTCCTCTGGAAGTTCAAAATTCTTATCGCATTCATCCTCACGAAGGGAAAGCTGCTGCTCCTCGGCTTCACGAAAGCCGGGACGCTGTTCTCGATGCTGCTCTCCGTTGGGGTGTACTGGCAGGCATTCGGTTGGAAGTGGGCGCTCGGCGTTGTCGCGTCCATCTACGTACACGAGATGGGGCACGTCGCGATGCTGCGGCATTTCGGGATCCCGGCCACGGCACCGATGTTTGTGCCAGGAATCGGGGCGGTTATTCGCAGCCGATTCTATCCGACGGACGTGGTCGCTCAGGCACGCGTCGGTCTCGCGGGGCCAATCTGGGGTCTTGGAGCCGCGCTTACCTGCTTTGGCATTTACCGGCTGACGGATCTCCCCGCATGGGGCGCGCTGGCGGAGATCGGAGCGTGGATCAACCTTTTCAACCTGACGCCGGTGTGGCAGCTCGACGGGGCACATGGCTTCAAGGCGTTGACGAGACAACAACGCTGGATCGCGGTTGCTGCGGTGGCGGTCGCCTGGGCTCTGAGCAGCAAAGGCATCCTCGTCCTCCTCTTGATCGCCGCCGCGTGGGCCGCGCTCGGTGGCAAGGCTCCCGAGCGACCAGACCGCCGGACCCTCCTCGAGTACGTCGTCCTGGTTGCCGCCCTGACCGCCCTCGCC
>QHUF01000223.1 GCA_003221075.1 Gemmatimonadota bacterium | reverse complement strand
ATGCCACCAGCTCGTCCACGCGAGCCCGCAGCTGGGGGGCTGTCTGTTCGTTGGCGGCGATGCGCTCCCGGGCCGCAGCCACTTCCCGTCGCAGGCGCATCAGCTCCTGCGCGTCACCCTTACCTTCCGACTCGAAGAGATGTCCCTGTAGCTTGGCGCGCAGCGCCTCGGACTGTTCCAGTCGCCGGTGCAGCGCGGCGACTTCCGCACGGGCGCGGGCGACCTCGTCTTGGAGCACGCTCAGGCGCTGGGTTTCACCGGCCTCACGGGCCGCAGCCTCGGCGAGCCGAATGCGGGCCTGATCGGCGTCGGCGCGCGCCTCGTCGAGCGCGCCGCGCAGTTGCTCGAGCCGGCACTCGAGCAGCAGGGTCCGGTCCGAGCCGGCTGGCGTGCTTCGACGCGGGGCCGTTACGCCTTCTCGCAAGGCAAAAGGACCATACGTCACTATAGTGAAATGCGTGAGTTCGCGAAACCCGGGAGGCCGGGTAGGGCGTGAGGACAGTGCTTTGGCTAGGGCGTCGCGCCCCCCGCACAGCTGCCGTCGGCCGCGCGCTCGGTGGGGTAGGTGATCCCCAGCTGCTCTAGATACGTGCGGTACTTGGTCGGATCGTAGTAGAGCCGGCGCATCGCGGGACGATAGCGCGCCATGACGTCACGGTTCAGCTCGATCGCGGGCCGGTCCTGCGGGCGAATGAGCGGCTGATACTTGATGTCTTTCGTCTGGACGTTGCGGAAGTAGTCCCACGCCCCCGTGACGAGCTCCGGCCGCATCAGGAAATCGAGCACCGTCATCGCCATCACCTTGGCGCCCGCGGTCGCGCCCTTGTGGGCGATCGGCGTCGCCATCGAGATCGCATTGGCCCAGTTGTGCCCCGGCAGCCCGGGGATGTTAGACGGAAAGCGCAACGTGACGGTCGGGAGGTTCCACGACACGTCGCCGATGTCATCCGAGCCGCCGCCCGTGCGCTCATTGGGCTTCAGCGCCGGCCGCAGCGTGTCGAGCTTTATCGCGAGGCCCGAGTCCGGCACTCCCAAGTCGCGCTGCAGCGCCTTGGCGAGCCGCTGGTCGGCGTCGGTCCATTCCGGCAGCCCGACCTGCTTGATGTTCTCGTACATGTCCTGCGCGATCACCTTGTTAAAGTGACCAGGCCACGCGGAGCCTAGAATGCGCTCCGGCAGGAGCGTGGTGCTGGTCATCATCGCCGCGGCGCGCGCCATCGTATCGGCGAGCGCGTACATCTCCATGATGTGCGGATAGTCGAGCTCGCGCAGGTAATACCACACCGACGCGGTCGGCGGGACGACGTTAGGCTGATCGCCGCCGTTGGGAATGACGTAATGCGAGCGCTGCTGCAGTCGCAGATGCTCGCGCCGGAAGTTCCAGCCGATGTCCATCAGCTCGACGGCATCGAGCGCGCTGCGCCCGCGCCAGGGCGCACCCGCGGCGTGCGCGCTCCGGCCCTGGAAGCTGAACAGCACCGACACGAGTCCGTTGCCGGCGGCGTCGCCCCACGAAGTCGCGAGATTGTCGTCCACGTGCGAAAACAGCACGATGTCGACGTCCTTGAACACGCCTTCGCGGACGAAGTACGCCTTCGTGCCGACCAGCTCCTCGGCGACCCCGGGCCAGATCTGCAGCGTCCCCGGCAGATGCTCGCGCTCCATGATTTTCTTCACCGCGAGCGCCGCGGTGATGTTCACGGCCTGCCCGGAGTTGTGACCTTCGCCGTGGCCGGGTGCACCCTCGATCATCGGTGCGTGGCATGCGACGCCGGGTTTCTGCGACGCCTGCGGAATGTCGTCGATGTCGGAGCCGAGCGAGATGACGGGCTTCCCCGATCCCCACGTGGCGACCCATGCGGTCGGAATGCCGGCGATGCCTTCGCGGACGGTGAAGCCGTTCTTGCGCAGCAGGTCCACGAGGTATCGCGAGGTCTCCGTTTCCTGGAACCCGAGCTCGCCGTAGCTGAAAATCTGATCCACCATCTGCTGCGTGAACTGGGCGCGGCTCGCGACGTCGCGCACGACTTCCTGTTTGAGCGCGGCAAGCTGCGGCGACTGGGCTGGAGACGTTGCAGCCTGCAAAACGAGCAGTAGTGTGTTGAGGGACGGCACGACGAACCCCCGAGCATTGGCGTGAGCGGGAAAGCTATATTCTTCGCTCATGACACGCACACTTCTTTTTGCGAGCGTCGCGTTGCTGCTCCTGCCGACGCCACAGGAAAGGATAAGAAAACCAGTCTGCGCTCCCGACAACGCGGGTCTGAAGTTGCAGCCGGGCTTTTGCGCTCTGGTGGTGGCCGAATCGATCGGCCCGTCCCGGCATATGGTCGCCCTGGAAAACGGGGCATCGGCGGCGGGAACGGCATCGCGTTCGCCGGGGAATACCTCTACTTCGCCACGAACGATGCGGTCGTGCGCTGGCACTGGCAGGTCGGCCAGCTCACTCCGAACGGCGCTCCCGATACCGTCGTCAGCGGCCTCACGAACCGCCGCGAGCATGCGGCGAAGAGCATCGTGATCGGCGCGGACGGCCAGTTGTACGTGAACATCGGCGCGCCGTCCAACTCGTGTCAGGTCCAGGACCGCGCTCCAGAATCCCCTGGTCAAGATCCCTGTCCCATTCTCGACTTTGCGGGCGGCATCTGGCGATTCGATCCCCGGCGCGGTGGTCAGACGCAGTCCGACGGCCAGCGCTACGCCACCGGGCTGCGCAATGCGGTCGCGCTCGCAGTGGATCCGGGCACCGGCTCCGTCTTTGCCGCTCAGCATGGACGCGACCAGCTCGCGGCCAACTGGCCCAAGCTGTACAACGATGCGCAGAGTGCGGAGCTGCCGGCCGAGGTGGTGTTCAAGTTGGAGGCGGGCGGCGACTACGGCTGGCCGTACTGCTACTACGACTGGCGGCGTCGCCAGAATGTGATGCAGCCGGAGTACGGCGGCGACGGCAAGACGATGGGACGCTGCGAATCAGCACCGCGTCCGGTTGTGGCGTTCCCGGGACATTGGGCGCCGGACGGGATGACGTTCTACACCAGCCGCCAGTTCCCGCTCAAGTATCGGGGCGGCGTGTTCATCGCGTTTCACGGGTCGTGGAATCGCGCCCCACTGCCGCAGGCCGGCTACAAGGTGATGTTCGTGCCGATCGCGCGCGGTGCGGCGAGCGGTCCATCCGAAGTCTTCGCCGACGGATTTGCCGGTGCCGTGGTCAGCCCGCTGGGCGCGAAGAATCGCCCGACCGGCCTGACGGTCGGGCCGGACGGCTCGCTATACGTCAGTTCGGATCAGGGTGAAGGCGCGGTCTTCCGGATCGTGAGTCAGCCCTAGGGCGCCCTAGGGCGCCCTAGCGCCCCAGCCGCGCGCGAGTGACGGAGTCGGCCGTCTCGAGGGCCCGATCTGAATCCCATTTGTAGTAGAGCGTCAGGCACGACGACAGATTGAAGTCGCGCTTGGCCATGCACGCTTGCAGCTCACGGCGATGCTGGGGCAGCGCGGCATTCCACATGGAATCCGTGGTGTGCCGCACGCGGTGGAGGGGCCACCCGGCGACGAGGAGACAGTTGTTGAGCGGCTCGGTGCCGCGCTGGCAGGCTTGAAAGTCGCGCTTGTGTTTCGCGGCGCTGAGTCCCCAGACGGAATCTTCCTGGAAAGTCTTCAAAGAATCCAACTCGTGCGCGCGGGCTTCGGCGGTCTTCTGCGCGTCCGGCAGCTTCCATTTGTACAATTGGACCAGACAGAGCGTCGTCCCCTTGGCGTCGAGCGAGATCGAGCTGCACTCGACCACTTCAGCTCGGCGGGTGCGTTTCTTACTGCACGCGCCCACGGCCACGACCGAGGCCAGCACGACCAGCTTGACGAGATGGGATTTCATGGCGCCTAACATAGCGAACGGCGGTTTAGCGGAGCAACAGGAACACGTCGTAAAGCGGTCGAAGCGATCGCCGAGGGGGCCGATATAGTGGAAGGCGGAGAAAATGAGCGCGCCGAGCACGGTCGCGGCAATGCCGGCGACCAGGGGGCGCCAGCCCAGCAGCTTGTTCGCTCCCCACGCGAGGAGTCCCACGAGCACGACGCGGAACAAGAGCTCTTCGTAAATGCCGGCGCCCAGGGATAACATCAGCATCGTCCAACGGCCCAGCTGGTCGGTAAACCCCACCGTCATCGGTGGCGGAGGGGTACCCAGCAACGCGGCGGTGAGGCCGCCGACGACGACACCGAACACCAGGGAGAGTACGACCGTCTCGAGCAGCATGCCCCCGAGCACCGCGGGCGACAGGTCGCGGTGGGCGCGCACGTCCCGGGCGACGAGCCAGGCGCCGGCGCCGATCAGACAGACCATGAAGAGACGCGGGCCCCAGGCGCCGGCGAGCCAGATGAACACGGACTCGAGAATGACGTCGGCGCCATTGCGGACGCCCATGCCGCCGGGTCCCGCCGGTGCGAGCGCCGCGAGGATCTGATAGAAGATCAACAGGGGCAACGCGAACAGCAGGCTGTAGCGGGGAGCTCGGCTGGCCTGGAAATAGGCACGAAGCATCCTGAATCTTATCCTTCACCCGGGTCCGTACAGACCCCTACGTGAGCTTCGCTTTCCTCGTTACCGCCGTCCTTGCCGTCCAGTCGCCCGCCACGACGGGTGACAGCACCGCCTATCTCGATGCCGTCGCGCGCCGGCTCGTCGCGGCGGCGCGCTCGCGGCGCGAGACGATCGACCGCTCCATCACCGCTTATCGCACGACGGTTCGTGAGCGCATCGGCGTCGGCATTCGGGCGCTACGGCGCGACCGGATGCTCTACCGCCGCGAGATCGCGCTGCGCATCGATTGGCGGCGCGACTCCGTCGCGCAGATCACCGTAATCGGGGCGCGGCAATCGGTGCCTGCAGCAGTTCCCAAGCCCACATTGCCCGAGGATCTGAAGCGTGATGCCGACGACTACGCATTCGATCCGGCCGACGATCGCCTCACGATCGGGTTCGGTAGAAGCGAATCGAAAAGCGACAGTGCGCGGGATTCGACCCGGCATCGCGATATCGAGTTCCGACATCCGCTCGCGCCGGGCAGCGAAGCCGACTACCGCTTCGCCGCGGGCGATTCGAGCGTCATCGTGTTCCCCAACGGTCGCACGATCCGGCTGCGCGAGCTGAAGATCATTCCGCGGCGGCTCGACTTCCGGTTGATGTCGGGCTCGTTTTGGATCGACGAGGATTCGCACGGCGTCGTCCGGGCATTGATCCGCCCCGCTCGCCCGTTCGATTTCGAGCAGGATGTCAGCGATGAGGACGGCAAAGACATCCCCGGTTTTGTGAAGCCGATCCGTGCCGAGGTGCGATTTCTCACCATTGATTACGGCTTGTGGGCCGAACGTTGGTGGTTGCCGCGATTGATCGCGATGGACGCGGTCGCGACTGCCGGTTCGTTCCTCCAGATGCCGGTGCGTTACGAGCTTCGCTACGACGATTACGAAGTCAGCGGAGACACGGCACTCCCCCGCGCCCCGCGTCCGCCGCCGGCGACTGCGGAGGAAGATTCGATAGCGCGTGCGGCTTGTCACGCGCGCGAAGAAGGCATCTCGTGCAAATGCAGGAACGGTCACTGTTTCGCCGTCCGTGTGAACATTCCCACTGACACCGCAGCGTTGCTCTCGACGACCGCGTTGCCCCCGCCGTTTGGATCGGCCAACGACACCCTCATCTCGCAGGGTGAGATGGAGGAGCTGACGCGCGGCCTGGGCAAGCTTCCGGCCACGCCGTGGCAGTTCAAGGCTCGGCCGCCCCGCTGGGGGTTGGCGCGCTATGATCGGGTCGAGGGTTTGGGATTAGGGGCTCGAGGTGAACTCGATTTAGGTCGGTTGCGCCTGGACGGTGCCGCCCGCATCGCGACCTCGGATGGCGAGCCCGACCTCGTCGCGGGCGTGCTGCGCGAGACCGGCACCGCCCGCTTCCGGCTCGCGGGCTATCGGCGACTCGCCACCGTCGATCCGACCGCGCGATCGTTGTCGCTCGGGAATTCGCTCGGCGCACTGTTATTGGGTCGCGATGACGGCGACTACTTCCGTTCGACGGGTGCCGAGCTGACGATCGAACCGCCGGTGACCTTGCCGCAGCGCTTCACGATTCGTCTGTATGCCGAGCGGCAGCGGCGCGCGCTGAAGCGCACCGACTTCTCGGTGCCGCACGCCTTCCACGACGATCATGTCTTCCGCCCCAACATCAGCGCCGACTCGGCGGACCAGTTCGGCGCGTCCCTCACGCTGCACACCCAGCGCGGTATCGATCCCGCTCGGCCGCAGTGGACCGCCGATGTCACGCTCGACGGCGGCGCGGGGACATATCGGTTTGGGCGTGCGAGCAGCACGGTGCGCGTCGCCGCGCCGCTCGGCCCTAACCTGGCGACCGCGGTCGAGCTGGCCGGCGGCATGGCGGACGGCGTGGTGCCGGTGCAGAGCTACTGGTACCTCGGCGGACCTGGCACGTTGCGCGGCTACGGCGGCAACGCGTCGAGAGGAGACGCGTTTTGGCGCGCGCGGCTCGAGCTCGCGAACCGCTGGCCCGCGGCGCGCGTCGTGCTGTTCGCCGACGTGGGACGCGCGGGTCCGCGCGAGGAGCTTTCGATCGCGAGAGCCTTAGCCGGCGTCGGCGTGGGCGCGAGTTTCATGGACGGGCTGCTCCGGCTCGACCTCACGCGCGCAATCCGGTCGCTGAAGTGTGCGCCCAGTAATTCACTGTCCTTAAGGACAGTGCTCTAACGGGCCCAGGCTTCAGCCTGGGAACCCATGACGACACCACCACAAACATCGGCTGGCTCCGATCTCAAACGCGAGCTCGGCCTCTTCGATGCCGTGATGATCAACGCGGGAACGATGATCGCGTCCGCGATCTTCATCGTCCCCGCCACCGTCGCCGCCGCGGTCCAGGGAACGGCGGTCATGACGCTCGTGTGGGTGATAGGCGGGATCGTGTCGCTGCTGGGGGCGCTGTCGGTCGCCGAGCTGGCCGCCGCCTACCCCGAGGCGGGCGGCCAGTATGCGTACCTGCGGGAAGCCTACGGAACGGTGTGGGCCTTTCTGTACGGCTGGTCGAACTTCTCGGTCATCAATACGGCGTCGATCACCGCGATCGCCGTGGGATTCGCGAAGTACATCGGGTTCTTCACGCCGTTGTCCGAGTCCGGCATCCGCATCATCGCGATTGTTTCAATCATTGGCCTGACGGTACTCAACTGCCGCGGCGTGCGGCTCGGCGCCACCACGCAGAACGTGCTGACGACGCTGAAGATCGGCGCACTGATCGCCTTGATTGTGACCTCGTTCGTTATTCCCGGCGGATCGGTGTCGCATTTCCAACCGCTGTGGCCGTCCGAACCAGTCGGCCACTGGATAGGCGCGTTCGGCGTCGCGATGGTGGGAGTGCTGTGGGCGTACGACGGTTGGATCGAAACGACGTATGTGGGAAGCGAGATCGTGAATCCCGGCCGAAACCTGCCGCGCTCGATCATTCTCTCCACCGTCATGGTGATGGTGCTGTTCGTGCTGGCGAGTGTGGCGTTCGCTTATGTGCTAGGGGCAAGCGCTATGGCGGGGTCGGCACTCGTCGCCTCCGACGCGGCGAAGGTGACCATGGGCTCGCTCGGCGCCACGCTGGTGGTCGCCGCGATTCTGATCTCGACCTTGGGGGCGAACAACGGGATTATCCTGACCGCGGCACGCATTCCGTACGCTATGGCGCGGCAAGCGCTGTTTTTCCGCGCTCAGGGGTTGGTGCATCCGCGCTACGGCACGCCGATTGTTGCCCTGGTCACCCAGGGCGTGATCGCCAGCGTTTTGACGTTGGTGCCGAGGTGCGTCTTCGGTATCTGCTCGCCGCGTCCGCTCTACGATCAGCTGGCCACCTATGTCGTGTTCGCACAGTTCGTGTTCTACGCCCTGTCGGCGGGGGCGGTCATCCGCTTACGCCGCAAGGCGCCGCAGCTCGAGCGGCCGTACCGCACGTGGGGCTATCCAGTCACACCGATCGTGTTTATCGCGTTCGCGATTTGGCTCGTCGCCAACACGATCGTCGAGACGCCAAAGGATTCCGCGATCGGTGCGGGAATCATTCTGTTTGGCCTGCCTGGCTACTACTACTGGCGGCGCGTGGGCGCGGGCCGGTAGTCGATCAGCTCCGCCAGTGACGGCGGAATCCGCTGGCCCCAGACGTCGCGCATCGGCACCGTAACGATCTGCGGGCGAGTGCCCGGCGCTCCGTCGCGCCCATCCTGACCTTTCGCACCCGGTGGCCCCGCCGCACCGGCGGTACCGGCGACGCAGCGCGGGTCGGTGGCCGGCTCGGCCGCGCCACCTTTTCCGCCCGCACCGCCTTTACCACCGGCGCCGCCATCGCCGCCCTCGCCACCCGGGACTTGTGCCTCGACGAGTCCCGCGAGGAACGGCTCCTCGGCGGGCGCGATGATCGTGATCTGCCCGCCGCGCCCGCCCGGTCCGCCGCCGCTGCCATTGCCGCCCGCGCCCCCCGGGCCGCCGGCTCCGCCGGGACAACCCGCGCGTCCGTCAGTGCCGGCGACACCCGCCGCCCCTTCGGCACCACGCGACCCACGGGAGCCGCGCGCTTCGATGATCAACCAATCGGAAGGCGGCACCGCACGCGCGTCGGCGAGCACGTAGTAGGGCGGTGCTTCCTCGACTTCAATCCCCGCGACGAGCAGCCTGTCGTAGAACGGCGATCGCAGGATTCCGAGCCGCACGGTCACCTGGGGCCCGCCTGCGCCCGAACCTGCACCGCGGAATCCGAATGCGTGTTGCAGGCACGTGTAGTCGGGAGCGACGACGGTCGACGTCGAGATGCTCGGTTTGGCCTTGAGTGCTACCGTGAGGCGGAAGCCCGTGATTGCCGTGGCGAGCGGATCGCGGTAGGTGCTCCAACCACCGCCCTCGAGGGGGGTCGCGTCAGGGCTCGAGCGCGCCAGAAACACGATGTGGAGGCGCGGTGGATTGTCCTTGTCGTACCGCGTCTCGAACGGAACGAGCGACCCGTCGTTGAGGACGGCAGTATAGACCGCCCCGAACCCTTCGCCGGGACACGCCCGCATGCTCGTCGACATCCGGATCTCGCGGATCTGCTCGACGAGTCCCGGATCGGGAGCGAACGACGGCGGCGGCTGTTTCGGCCCGCAGCCGATTGTGACGATCAGCGCCGCGACGACCGCCGGCCTCATGGATTATCCTCCCGCAGCAACCGGCTGGTTTCTATGTCGAAAATGCGGATCCGGATTACGGTGCCCGCGCGGCTCGCATCGACTTCCCGTACATGCACGACTTTTCTATCGTCGGTCGGCCGGTAGAGAATCCAGCTGCCGGCGGGCGCGAGGGGGGCGATCCCGGGGCAGGGGCGCGACTTCGGCTTCGGTTGATGACCGGGCGGCATCCCCGGAATCCAGATCCGGCACTCACCCGGCTTCGGCAGGTGCCCGGGTGGGACGCCGAGTGTCGCGGCGGTACTCGGGCCGCGGTTCACCTCGGGCCCCCGAACCTCGGTGCTGGGCGGAGTGTCCAGGATGATAGTTCTCGTGGTGTGCGTGCAGGCACCGGCAACCAGGAGACCGGCGAGCATGGATATGGATGCGCGGCTGCCCAAGGGTCACTCCTCCGAAAAGGTCGGCACAAATGTAGTATTTGACGTGATGCCGCGCGTAGGGGCGCCGGTAAGGCTGAGCTTTCGTTCGCGTTTTGGCCCGATTAGTTTGGTCTACCTGCAGCGTCTACTGCGCCTGCTGCGTCTGTTGACCAGTCAGCCACCCCTGGACACATGAAAACTTCTTGGTGGTGCCTCTCGGTTTTCCTCTGTGGCTTTGGCGCGACGCGAGCCGTCGCGCAGGGCACGCGCTCGCACATCGGCATCGGGATCGGGCGCAGCATCCCTAACGGAGCCTTTCGCTCAGACACCACGGGTGAGGGTTTTGTGGGAGGCTGGGTGGTCACCGGGCACGTCACACTCCGAGCGCCGCTGCAGCTCCAGCGTCTTCGGCTTCGCATCGACGCGGCGTACGTCAGGAACGGCGCCAACGATCGACTCAAGGCCGATCTCACCACTGCGTTTGGGCAGTCGGCCGATGAGCGGTTGACGTTGCTCGGCGCGGACGCAAGCGCCGTCTATCCGCTCGCTCCCAAATCACGATTCGCTCCCTCTCTGTTCGGCGGGATTGGCATGTGGCACTCGACGATCACCGTCAGTGTGGGCGGAGGGTCGACGCACACCAGCGCCACAAAACTCGCGTGGCAACTGGGTGGCGAACTTACGCTGGGTCGGCTGTTCCTGGAGCTTCGCTACGTGGCGGTCGGCCCGGCAAAGGGGTATCCGAGGACTTCGTTCTTTCCGGTGAGTGTTGGCGTTCGGCTCCGGTGAGCCAACGCTGTAGCCCGCTCAGCGTCCAGTCCGTGCTCGTAGTCGATACCTGTTCCCGAAGACCCCTGCGACACCGACGTAGTACGCGCCCGGATTGAGATTCAGGGTCAGACGGGAGCAGTAGTTGTAGTGAGCCTGGTCGATGTAGCCGGTGAAGGTGAGTAGCGCCCCAGAGCCGTTGAACAATCCAATGGCGGTCGCCTCTTCGAGTGCTACGCCACATGCGCCTACCCAACCTGAGGTCTCGAACGTGTACGTCCCGACTTGAGGGATGCGTACTCGATAGACATCCAGCGTATCGGGATTGATGATGTGCCCTTGCATGTAGCCGCCGACAACGATCGGGGCGGCGGACTGCAAGGAGCGGTTCGCGTTGGCCGTCGGGAACCCGATCGTGAATGGCACGGGTGTGGTCACGCGGCCGAGCACCGTGATCGTCGTCGGATTGATCAGCCCGCCGTAGGCGCCCCACCTCGTGCCCGGACTGCCAAGCGCCTCGTCCGCTCCGAGATCCGTTCCCGCGTAGACCTGATACGCACCATCCGGGACATCGCTGAACGTGAATCCGCCGCTCGCTTCCGCTTCGACCGTCTGCACAGGCGCCAAGTTGCTCGCCGCGTAGAGTCGCGCAAAGACCTTGGAGACCGGACCGTTGCTCGCCGTCACACTGTTGTAGGCGTTCACGAGGCCGGCGCCGTAGGATGTTGCCGGACCCACGGCATAACTGATCAGCCGCGACCGCAGTTGCGCCGGATCGAGGGCGGGAGACTGTGACAACACGAGGGCTGCCACGCCCGATACGTGCGGCGCGGCCATAGAGGTGCCCGTGGCCCATGCGTACTCGGGGGAATTGGTCGCGAAGTCCCAGATCGTCGACAACACACCATCGGTGACATCGCCAAGCGCGAAGTTTCCGCCCGGCGCGCGAATGCCCACATAGGAGCCGAAGTTCGAATACGGGGCCGGAGCGGCGTCCGGGCCGACAGCGGCGACGGCGAGAACTTGCGGGTAGGCGGCCGGATAGAAGAGTTGCGATGTGCTGTCGTTGCCGGCGGCGGCCACCACCAGCGCCCCCGCCTGTATCGCGCTGGCGACGGCGCGCTGCAGGGTCGTGTCGTCGCCGGGGCTGCCCAGGCTGAGATTGATGATCTTCGCGCCGGCGCTCGCCTGGATCGTTCCACCCGCGCCATTGTCGGCGGGGAGACCGGCGGCATACAGCACACCCTGAGCGACGTCGTAACTCGAGCCGAACCCACCGACCCCCAGCACGCGCACGGGTCTGATGCGCACATGCCAATTCACACCCGTGACGCCGATGCCGGTGTTCCCCACGGCTCCGATCGTGCCGGCGACGTGCAGTCCGTGGTTGCCAAAGTCAGCGGCGACAAAACAGGTGCCCGTGGAATCGGGGAAGTACGATGCGGGGATGGTGGGATCGGGATCGTACCCTTCGCCGTCGTCGGCGCTGGTGATTGTGCCGCCGGCACAGAGCGGCAACGTGTCCGCGTCGCTGACGAAGTCATAGCCGTCATTCGTGAGATTCGCCGCGATCGCCGGATGGTCGAATCGAATGCCATCATCCACCACCGCGACGAGGACGGTGGCACTTCCAGTGCCTACGGTCCAGGCCCGGGGCAAATCGATCAGCCCGTAATGCCAGCTTTGGAACGGGTACAGCGGGTTGTTGGGCGTGACACTGGTGGCCGCAGCGGCCGAGCTTTTGGCCGGATAGTATGGCGACTGGTCGAGCCACATCAGGTTGTTGGTCGTCACGTTCGCGACGTCTGGATCGCGGCCCAGCGCGGCGAGCAGCGCCTCTCGGCGCGAGGGATCCGCGATGCGCACTCGCGCGGCGAGGATCGACGGAGACACGCCCGCCACCACGGCATCGGCGGAAAGCGCGGTCGCGAGACGGGTGCGGATGGCGCGCGCCACGGCGCCCGCGGCGGTCGTCGTCCGGAGCGCCGCCGATCCCACGGGCGGTGCGCCGAGCGCCGCCGACCTGAATGTCACGATCAGCTCGTTGGACGTGATGGAAGGCCGCCACGACGGTCGTATCTGGTGGGGCATCCCCTCGAGGCTGCGCGCGCGGAACGCATCGAGCAGTGAAGGGCGCCGAAAGACGAGGGGTGCTGCGGGGGCTCCGGGGTCGAGCAGGCCACTTGCCTGCGGCGCTGACGGCCCCGTGGTGGTCACGGTTATGGTGCCGGTGAGGACGCCATTGCGCGGAATCCATCCTGTGGGGCTGGCGTCGCCCCCGCACCGTGCGAGCGTCAGCACGAGCAGAGTGACGAGGGCCGTAGGCACGGCAGGCTTCAAACGTGTCATCCTCAGACATCCCCGATCTTGTCTATTTGGCGGCGGCAGTGGAAATATAGTCTAAGGTGCGTATGCACGATTCTCGATATCGCCGTTTCGCAGCGGCACTGGGAATTGTCGGAGCGGCTGCCAGCCTGAGCTGTGGCGAGACGCCGACGTCTGCCCCGAGCTTTGGCGCACCTGCCACGCTCCAGATCGTTACCGGCGGCGCGCAGATCGGGGCAGCGGGCCACGAGTTGCCGGAGCCACTCACGGTACAGGTGCTGGATGCCGCCGGCCACGGCCTCCGGGGGCTTACCGTTACGTGGACCGTGCAAGGTGGCGGCACGCTCTTCGCGCGCGCCATTCCGACCGTTACCGACAGCGTTGGACTCGTGCTGGTGGACTCGGGCAGGGGGGGACAGTCGGATCGACGCTGACGTACCCTCTGGTCGTCCAGGTGCGGCGTGCCGACGGAACAGCCGATGTAGGCGCATCGGTCTCCTGGCGTGCCATCAGCCGTGGCAACACGTACTCGCCGGCTGACACTGTCACTAACGCACAGGGCCAGGCGAGCACGCGTTGGACGCTAGGGACGGTCGCGGGTGTTGAGTCAACCGCCGTCTTTGTCCGCGGCCTGCCCCCGGTGCTCATCACCGCGTATGCCAATCCAGGGCCGCCAGTGCGTGTAGCAATTACGCGGCGTGCGCTTCCGAGCCTTGGGGGGATCGGCGACAGCGCGTGGGTGACCGCGAGCGCGTGGGACCAGTATGACAATCCGATATCGCAATTTCCCACCATTGGCGTCGCCGACACGATGATCGCACAGGTCTGGTACGTCACCTATAATGCCATCGGGGTCCAGGCCCGTCATCACGGCACCACGTTCGTCACCGCCCAGCTGGGTGCGGTGCGTGACAGCGTTCCGGTGACGGTGCTCGGCTTTACGGGCGCAAGCGACGGTGGTGGCAATAAATGCGGATTGAGTCTCGCTGGTGATGCCTACTGTTGGGGCGACAACTACGACGGCGGGGTAGGCGACGGAAGCAGAACCGCCCGGCCCCACCCGGTTCTGATCGGCGCGGGCCTCGGCTTGCAGCTTCCCATTGCCGATTGGCACACGTGCGCACTCGACGCCAGCGGCCATGCCTATTGTTGGGGGTACGCAGCCGAGGGCGAGTTGGGAGAAGGGTCCCCCGACTACACGACGGTTTCACGCATACCGTCGCCGGTCCCGGTCGCGGGCGGTCACGTCTTCTCGAGCATCGGATCCGGTCGCCGACACACCTGCGCGGTCGCTCTCAACGGCGATGCGTACTGCTGGGGAGGCAACTGGGGTGGCCAGCTCGGTCGCGACACGCTGACGAGCACATGTTGGGGTGGAACGGGCCGCTGCAGCGATTGGCCCATTCTCGTCGCTGGTGGCTTGCAATTCGCGAACGTCAGCGCGAGCACATGGGAACACAGCTGCGGGGTGACGACGAGCGCCGACGCGTACTGTTGGGGATCGAACGCATCCGGCCAGCTCGGCTCTGACTCCGCGACGTCCACCTGCGATCCTTACGATCCGGTGCGGTGCAGTTTCACGCCCCTGCGCGTGCAGGGCGGCATCGCGTTCAAGTCCGTCTCCACCGGCGATTACTTCACCTGCGGCGTCAGCACAGCCGGCGACGGCTACTGCTGGGGCTACGGCTACTATGGACAGCTTGGCAATGGCGCGAACAACAACAGCACGAGCCCGGTGCCGGTCAGCGGCGGCCTTTCGTTTGCCGATATCCGATCTGGTGTTAGTTATGCCTGCGGTCTTACCACCGGTGGGAAACGCTATTGCTGGGGCGGGGGGTACGGTGCTGTTCCCGTTCCAGTCCGCCCCGACCTTGTCTTCGCATCGCTGGCTCTCGGTGGGCCGAGCTGCGCGGTGACGACCGACAACGACCTGTACTGCTGGTAGCACCGAACCCACACACCCACGATCACCCATCGGCGACCCATGAGAAACACGACCCTGGTGTTGGCCTCCCTACTCATCGGCGGAAGCCTGCCGGGCTTACTCCACGGGCAGGCGCCCGATTCATCGAGAGATGGAAGCGTACTCACTCCGGGCGACTCGGTGTGGATCGTGGTATGGCGCAAACCTGAGTTCAGCGGGGAGTTCGCGGTAGCCGCGGACGGCTCCATTTCGCACCCGGTCTATCGAGCCGTGGTGGTGGGTGGGGTTCCCTTGGCCACGGCTGAGGCCAACTTGCGCCGCTTGCTGGAGACGTTCGATCGGGAGCCCCAGTTCGTGATGGTGCCCCTGTTCCGCGTGGCGGTCCAGGGGGAGGTCAACCGGCCGAGCATGTACGTGTTGAGTCCGCAGACGACCATCTCTGAAGCGGTCGCGCGCGCCGGCGGTCCCACCCAGTTCGGTCGCCTAGACCGGGTGCGGCTCCTTCGCGGCGGCGCCAACGGAGGGCACACGCAAGTGCGACTGGACCTTACTCGTCTGGAGAGCGGGGCCGCGCAGATGTCGATCCGGTCCGGCGATCAGATCCTGGTGGAGCGCAGGCGGTCCATCTTCACCCAGGTGATTCTTCCCTCCGTGACCGTGATCGGCGCCTTGGCCTCTGTCGGGATCTTCATCCACCAGTACAGGTAAGCCCGAGACCACCACCCAAGAGTTCCTCGAACGCAGCAGCGAGCCTATTGGCGAGAGCGTCCAGGTCCTCGCTTCCCCGGTTTCGCACGGCAACTACCCGAATATCCGTACCCTCATCGCTCAGCATCTGTAGTGTCGCCTTGACCTGCTGCAACGCCCGCCGAGCCCGCTCCCACGCATCGTCCGCCGGCCCGATCCGCTCGAGACGGCTCTGGCCATTCTTGCGGAGATCGTGCCGTTCCCTGACCGCCGCGATGTCCGCCTCTATCAGGGCGACGACGACAGGCGTGGACCGCTGCCTGGCGAGCTCCCCGAGGATCCCGGCGGTGCCGGCGGAACCCGCACTGAATGCGATCGACCAGAGCGCGTTGAGCGGGCCTTCATCGAAGATGTGGACTCCCGTCCGGCGGTCGGCCTTCCGTAGCAAGGAGGACATGAACAGCCAGTTGACCGTGACGCTGATGAAATCGGCGGCGGAGGCTTGGCCTGTTGCCAGGATCGCTCTGACGGAGCGGACGGCGCCCGCGGGGTGGAAGATCGCCTCCGCCGACACCCGCTGGAGTTTGAGCAGCAGGCGCTCCCAGGTGCGCATCTCGTGATCAACCGAATAGGTGGGCTGCTCGACTCGCCATCCCCGCTGCTGCAGCATCTCGGCGACCCGGTGGGAGAGTGTCGATTTCCCCACGCCGGGCAGCCCGATGAACTCGATGACGGCCGATCGGCGTTCGGTATTCATATCTTCCGCCAGACGCACCGTCTGATCCGGCGCACGACGTGCTCCAACGACTCCTCCGCGTCGATGTCGACCGTTTCTGTCACGTCGGGAAACCGGAGGCCGCGGATGGCTTCCGCCCGTTTTTCGAGCTCCTGCAGCTGCATCTCCGCCTTCCGCCGCTGCGCCACGTCCGGCCGGACGTGGAGCTTGAGGACCAGATCCGGCACGACGTGCTCGGCCCAGCGATACGGCGTGCCCTCCCACTCCGCCACGGCGCGGAGCAGCCGCCACGGATGGTCCCGCCAGCTCCCCAGCATCGGCCCGTCGTTGAAGTCCTGGAACTGGTTCTGTGGGTAGCGGTCGCAGACCACTACGAGACCACGGTTGC
>QHUF01000222.1 GCA_003221075.1 Gemmatimonadota bacterium | reverse complement strand
AGCCGCGGACGCGACGGCGTCGGCGGTACAGCCCGCGATCGTGTCGTGAAACTGCGTGCGTACCAGCGTGCGCCACGCGGTCTCGAGGGTAGGCCGCCGATCGCGGCTTCCGGCAAGCCTGGCCAGCGCCACGAGCGGCTCCGCCAGACGCTCCAACCACAGCTCGACTTGCCCGTGCCGCCGCTTGAGCGGCGCGCGCGTGGAATGCACGCCCTGCAACGTCCACGTGTAACCGTATGACCAGCGCAGCTCGCCGGCCGACGTTTTTGCCGCCGTGCTCTCGGCGGTCTGGAAGAATTCGTCCAAACGAGAAATGCGAAACGAACTCGCCGGCTCCAGATCGGCCAGCAGATCCCGGAGGCGGGCGAGCGTAGGATGCGGCGCATGATGATCGGCGCCGATGAACAACGGGATGTGTTTGCCGGCCGCGCGTTGCACGAGGGTGGCGCGCACTTGCGTCCAGATGTCGGGCAGGCGCGCTCCCGCGCCGGGTAGGTCGACGCCGATCTCGTACCCGTCCGGCGGAAGATGCCAGAGCAGGATGTCCCGGCCGTCGGGCCCGCGCCAACGGAAGAAATCGCGTTCCTGTCCAGGCTCCCCCCCAAGACCGCGCCACAGGACGCCGTATTTCAGATCGAACTCGCGCGCAAGCGTCGGGAGAACCGCGGGGTGGCCAAACGCATCGGGAGAGTACAGCACGTCGAGGCGTCCGCCGAGGCGTTCCGCATCGGCGGTGCCGAGCAGGAGATTGCGGATGAGCGACTCTCCTGAAGGGATCAGCTCGTCGCCCAGCACGTACCACGGACCGACCTGCAGGCGGCCCGTCTTCACGAGCGCCTTGAGGTCATTCTCGCGCTCGGGACGCGCGCGCAGGTAGTCCTCAAGCAACACTGTCTGCCCGTCCAGCAAGAAGGTGCGAAAACCTGCGTCGGCCTGAAGCCGCTCGATCAGGTCGTCAAGCATCGGGACGAGCCGGGCTTGGAACGTCGCTTGCGGGAGGTACCACTCCCGGTCCCAGTGAGTATGGGCGATGAGGTGGAAGATTAGGCCGCTCATGCGCCGGCTTAAGGTAGAGGATGACGGCGTGGCTTGCGACCGCCGTCTCGCGGGAGCAATCGCGGAAAATTGGGGACAAATAGTGAAGATGCCGCGACACGAGTCGAGGTAACGCTTTGAATTTTCAGCGTTTGACGCAACTTCCCTACATGTTGCGCGTCCGCTGTGGCGCGCGCGACACGGGCGTGCCCACCGGCGACCTGCGCACAGTGCCGTGGTGGGGGCCCTGGCATTCGGCATGTGAATTGCCGTCGTTTGCCACTCGGTCACAAACCAATCACGAATTCATTTCGATTTCGTCTCAAATCAGCACTTGGAGCGATCACCCGTGCGACCGATCCGAGTAGCTTCGCTCGCCGTTGGTGCAACACCCGCGCGCAGTCAACGCAATGGTTCATCCGCCCCTACTTCGGTCCCGCCCGCGGGCCGCCCTCATGTCCGTGGGAAGTTCCTATTCGTCGGCGAGGAGAAGCTCTATGTCCGCGGCGTGACTTACGGCGCATTTCAGCCGGACGCCGACGGGCGGGAGTATCAGGACCTCGACGCGATTGATCGCGATTTCGCGCACATGGCGGCGAACGGGATCAACGCGGTCCGCATCCCCCACACGATGCCGCCGCAGGCGCTCCTCGACATCGCGCTGCAACACGGGCTCTGGGTGATGGTCGGGCTCAGCGCCGAGCAGTACGTGGGCTACCTGCTGGACCGGCCGCCCGGCGCTCCGGACGTGGAAGCCCTGATTCGCAGCAAAGTGCGCACCGTTGCCCGGCATCCCGCGCTGTTGTGCTACGCCCTCGGTAACGAGATTCCTGCGACGATGGCCCGCTACCTGGGCGGCGCCGCGGTCGAGCGCTACCTCAACCGGATGTGCCGGGTCGTCAGAGAGGAAGACCCCGACGGGCTCGTCACCTACGTCAATTACCCGACGACCGAATATCTCCGGTTGCCATGTCTCGATTTCGTCTGCTTCAATGTCTACCTCGAATCGCAAGAGCGCCTGCGCGCGTATATCGCGCGCCTCCAGAATATCGCGGGCGACCGGCCGCTCCTTATGAGCGAGCTGGGCCTCGACAGCGTGCGTAACGGCGAGGGCGCGCAGGCGCAGTCGCTCGACTGGCAGGTGCGAACGGCCTTCGCCGGCGGCTGCGCGGGCGCGTTCGTTTTTTCCTGGACGGACGAGTGGTACCGCCACGGCAACGACGTGGAGGACTGGGCGTTCGGCCTCACGCGCGCCGACCGCTCGCCCAAGCCCGCACTCGACGCGGCGCGCGAGGCGTTCGACGACGTGCCGTTTTCGCCCCGGCTCCGGTGGCCCCGAGTCTCAGTCGTCGTGTGCTCGTACAACGGGGCGCGCACCATCAACGACTGCCTCGAGGGGCTGGCCCGGCTCGATTACCCCAACTACGAGGTCATCGTGGTCGACGACGGCTCGCGCGACGCAACGGCCACCATCGCCCGCCAGTACGACTGCCGACTCATTCGGACCCCGAACCGCGGCCTGGCGCACGCCCGCAACGCGGGGCTCGGCGCGGCGAACGGGGAGATCGTGGCGTACATCGACGACGACGCCTACCCCGACCCGCACTGGCTCAGGTACCTGGCGGCCACGTTCATGAGCACGCACCACGCGGGGGTGGGCGGGCCGAACATCGCCCCGCCGGGGGACGGCTGGATCGCGGAGTGCGTCGCACGCGCGCCCGGCGGGCCTCAGCACGTGCTCCTGAGCGACGAGGAAGCCGAGCATATCCCCGGCTGCAACATGGCGTTCCGGCGGACGTGCCTCGAGGCGATCGGCGGATTCGATCCGCAATTCCGCACCGCGGGCGACGACGTGGACGTGTGCTGGCGGCTGCAGGAGCGTGGCTGGACGCTCGGCTTTCAACCCGCGGCGCTGGTGTGGCACCATCGCCGGAACTCGGCGCGCACCTACTGGTCGCAGCAGATCGGGTATGGCCGGGCCGAGGCGATGCTGGAGCGCAAGTGGCCGGAGAAGTACAACGGACCTGGGCACGTGCGCTGGGCCGGCCGCATCTACGGAGCGGGAATCACCCGTCTACTCGGCTGGCGCCGGCCCCGCGTCTATCACGGTGTCTGGGGCGGCGCCCCCTTTCAGTCGCTGTACGAGCCG
>QHUF01000221.1 GCA_003221075.1 Gemmatimonadota bacterium | reverse complement strand
GATCGTGTTGATCGCAGGCGGCGCCGCCGTGATCAACGCGGTCGTCGGGCTGATCAATGAGCGCGGCTGGTACCGTTGGTGGTTCATCTATCTGCTGCCGTTGCTCGATGTCGTGCTCGTCAACGTGCTGGTCGTGTGGTTCGGTCATGGCGGTGTTGTCGCCGCGTTGTTCATCGCCGTGCTCCCCTATGCGTTTGATCAGGGACAGGCCGTCGGCG
>QHUF01000220.1 GCA_003221075.1 Gemmatimonadota bacterium | reverse complement strand
GTGCTCGTCGCGTCGATCGCGTACCTGTTCGCGAGCTGGCTGCACGGTGAGCTGTATCCCGGCGGCTCCGGGCTCGACACGACGGCGTATCTCGAAACCGGCGTGTTCATCATCGTCGCGATGGCGCTCAAGCGGATTCCCGCGGCGCTCATCCAGCGCATTCGCCGCGCGCGCAGCGTGATGGGCGAAGCGGAGCAGGGGTATCTCGCCGTGCGTGCGGCGGCCGCGGAAGCGGACGAGCTCGGGTTCCTCGAGAAGAGCTTCAACCGCATGCTCGAAGAGATCGGCACCACGATCTCGTCGGTGCAGCGGGAAGCGGACGAGGTCGCCGCGTTCGCCGAAGAGCTCGCGGCGGCCGCGCAGGAGCTGCACGCCACCACGGAATCGCTCACGCAGACGTCGCAGCGTCTGGCCGGCGACCTCGGCAGTCAGCGCGGCCTGGCCGACGGCGCGCGCGGCGAAAGCGCCAAGGCTGCTGACCAGGCGGAATCGCTGCGCGTGCGCGCGGAGCTGATGCAGGTGGACGCGTCGCGGCTCGTCAGCACGGCGGAGCGGGGACGCGAGCGCGTGGCGCGCGCCAGCGCGACGCTGCGCGCCGTCGGAGAGGAAGTGCGCGCGACGGCGTCGACGGTCGCGGGGTTGTCCGGGATGTCGGAACGGATCGGTGTCTTCGCGCAGACGATCGCCCGGATCGCCCGGCAGACGCATTTGCTCGCGCTCAATGCGGCGATCGAAGCCGCGCGCGCCGAGGAGCATGGGGAAGGCTTTGCCGTCGTCGCCGACGAGGTCCGCACACTGGCCGCCGAGGCAGGGAAGTCGGCGCGCGAGGTCGCGGTACTGGTGAGCGACCTGCGCTCGGGGATCGAGGCAGCAGCGCGCGCGATGCAATCAGGGGAGACGAAGGTGCGCGACATCGGCGCGGTGGCGGCCGAGGCCGACGGCGCATTGCAGGAGCTGCATCAGGGCGTGCAACTGATGGGCGACCTCGTGAATGCGACGGCGGAGGTCTCGCGCAGCCAGGCGCAGCGCCTGGCTGCTTTGGCACAATCGCTACAGCAAGTCGCCAGTATCTCGACAGCCTCGTCCGACACGGCCAACAACACGGCAGCTGCAACCGAAACCCAGATCACGTCTATGGGTGAATTGACGGCCACATCGCAACAGCTCGCCCAGCTCGCCGAGCGGCTGCGCGGCGGTATGGCACGATTCTCGATGCTGCGGCGCGATCAAACTACCACCGACCATCAGATAAGACCCGCCGCCGATTAGGCCTCACCCCGGCCGGAAGACCGCTACGGTGCTCGGGCCTTGGTCCCACGACCCCGCGTTGAAGGGGTGTAGCACCCGCAGGGCCTCCCGGTACGGGGTGATCAGCAGATCGATGTAGCGCGCCAGCGCCACGTCAAATGGAAAACGGCGGCGAAACTCGCCGGCGGTCACGCCAAGAACCGCGCGCAGGTGCCGGCCGAAGCTTTGCGGCGATGAGTAGTCCATTCGGTACGCCACGTCCGACACCGAGAGGCCGGGGTTCTGAAAGAGGAAAGCGGAATGCAGCAGCCGCATCCCCGCGAGATAGCTCTTGGGCGACGGAATCCCGGCGCGATGAAATCGCGACATCAGCGTGCTGGGCCCCACGCGCAGATGGCGAGCCAGGCCGCGTACGGTGCTGAGCGCCGGCGCCAGCCTCGCCACCGCTTCGAAGAACAGCCGCGTTTCTTCCGACGGTTCGCCCAGCGCGGGGATGAGGCGCGCGAGGATGCGGGCGGCAACAGGCGAGGCCGGATGGCCCACGAGATCTCGCAACCGTCGCCATCCATCGGGCTCGGTGCAGTCGATGGCGCTGCGGACACCGGTCGCGCCCAGCCGCAACAGCGTCTCCGTCGCCTCGCGGTCGTGTCGTGACACCAGAGCGACTGCCGGAATAGCGGGGAACTCGCGCACGAAGCGCGCGACGCCGGGCAGCGCCTCGCCGTGGCAGCGATGTACGGAGATGATGACAGCGTCTACGCGCCGGCGGCGCGCGACGTAGAGCGCCTCCCGCAGAGACTCCGCGTGCAGGGTGTCAAAGCAGCCGTCGCCCACGGCGTCGATGCGCGGGCGCTCGGGCGGAGGAAGAACCGTGCACACGGTGACCATGCGCCACCATGGTAGCGGGTCCCCTTCAACGCTCGGTCATCGGCACTGCATTGCGCCGACCAGGACGTGAGGTGAATTTCCGAGCGGAGCCTATGCAAAAACACGCTCTCCTTACCCTCTGCGCGCTCGCACTCGGCTGCGACGCGCTCCCCAAGTTTCAGCTGCAGCTCCAGTCGGAGATCCAGCGGGAATTCCATGTCACCAACGCCATGGTCATGATTGTCGATACGAACATGCTGGTGGCGATCTTTGATGACGCGCACGCCGCCGACGAAGGGAAGGCACTCGCGGCGTTCCAGGAGCAGGTGGCCCAGTACGCGGTCACCCATTACCAGCGATCAAAGCTGCGGATGGTGGCCGTCATGGTCGGGCGCGCGACGCGCCGTGGGTCAGACCGTGAGCCTCTCGCGACGGTGTTTGTGCCCGAATATCACCCGGATGGGACCGTGCGCCTGGCCGTGATGCCTTCGCGACGAGCGATGCCGCGACCAGCCGAGCGCACGCCGTAACGGGGATCGAGCGCCCCCGCCCCCTTCTTGGACGGCGCCATCCAGGCATGGATGCGGGCGTCGTCTGGGGGCGTTCTGAATAAGAAGGAATAGGAGAGACACCGTAGACTCCTTGTGAACGGGAGGTCAGAATGCGAAGCTATCCGCGCTCACGGGAGGGCGGGGGCGCCAATTTGACCTCAAAGCGTTGGCTCATCGGACTGTCAGCATTGGTCGTCATGCTGACCGTTGCGGGCGCCGTGAGCTTCGTGCGCTACGCCCGCCGGCACAGGCCTGATCCGCAGCTCGCCGCGATTGCCCCATTCGACATCTTCGTGCCCGGACTCGAACCCTGGCGCGTGCGCCTGGCGGAGGACCTGACCAAGCAGCTCGACAGCATGGCGCCGCTCGCCGCGGTATCCCAAGATGTCGTGCGGGAGCGCTGGCGCGGCCAGGCACGCCCGGAGCTTGCGGCGCTGGAACTCGCGCGTGGCACCAGCGCCGGCCTGGCGATCTATGGGCGCATCGACCCAATACCGGCGAGCCGCGATTCGGTGCGCGTGCAGATGATCCTGGTCGCTTCAGGTGACGGGCGGCTGCTCCTCACGAGCGACCGGCCATGGCCCGTCGCCGACCTGGAGACGCTACCCAGGGCGCTCGCCCAACAGGTGCGCCAGAACTATCGTTATTCGCGTGACTGATCCGTTTGCTGATTTAAACGCCGCGCTGCCAGATCACTACGTCATCGATCGGGAGTTGGGCCGCGGCGGAATGGCGCTGGTCTATCTGGCGCGCGATACGCGCCACGA
>QHUF01000219.1 GCA_003221075.1 Gemmatimonadota bacterium | reverse complement strand
CGACGCGGATCTGGATTCTGCACGAGCGCCGGATGACCGAGTTCGCGGGCAGCTTCGCGGAGTGGGAAGAAGTCAGCACGGAGCGCGCCCATGCCGCGGCGGTCAGCGCCGCCGAGGAACAGGGGTTGCGGCAGGTCCACGAGCATCAGCGCGTCGCGCCAAAACCCAAGCAGGACCCGCGCAAGGAGCTGCGCCGCGCTCAGCAGGAGCTCGAAGTGGCCGAGGCACGCGTGACGGAGCTGGAGTCCCGGGTCGCGCAGGTCGTCGGGGCGCTCGAGGACCCCGCGCTCTACACGCGACCCGAGGGCGCCGCCAAGGCCCACACGCTCGGCGCCGAGCTCGAGACGCTGAAACGGGACCTCGATGCGGCGCTCGAGCGCTGGACGGCTGCGACGGAGCAGGTCGAGATGCGCGCGCCGCGATAAGGCGTAGCTTCTCTCCCATGCGCAACCGACTCCTTGCTGCACTGCCCCCAGTCCTGCTCGCCCTCTCGCCGAGAGCCGGCGCCGCCCAAACATCTCTGCAGGTCCGCTGGGAGCTCGTGGGAGACAGCGTCGCAACCGATTTCGCCGCCTCTCGCGCGGCGTTCACGCTCACGAACCGTAGCGCGAGACCGCTCCCCGCTACCGGCTGGACGATCTACTTCAGCGCGCTCCATTCGGCGCACCCGGGAAGCGTAGGTGGAGGGTTCGTCATCGAGGACGTGATGGCCGACCTGCACCGACTTGTGCCTGCAGCTGGGTTTGCGGGACTGGCTCGAGGTGCCAGCGTGCGGATCCCGTACGTCACCGACCTCCTCCTCAATCGCAGCTTCGTGCCCAAGGGTCCGTACATCGTCTTCGACACGGCGAAAGATGTCGGCGTCCCGTTGACCGAGCTGTTCCCAACTCCCGTGACGGTGACACGGGGAGCGGGCGCGCTGCGCCTCACGGCATTTCCGCGGGTCGAAACAACTGAAGCGCTGAGGAACGAGTGGGTTTTCGCGACGGAGTACCTGCGTCCCTACTTCGCCGGCACGGGGACGGGCAGCGTCTCCCTGCGACTCGAGGTCGGCGCTGTCGCGGGTCAGACGTCGCCCGAGGCGTATTCGCTCGTCGTGGATCCGGCGCCGGGCGGGGCGGCGGGGGGCATTCGCATCGTGGGCGTCTCGCCGGCCGGCGTGTTCTACGGGCTGCAGTCGCTGCGCAACCTGCTCCCCGCGCCCACGCCGCGTGCCGGACTTACGCTGCCGGCGATCAGCGTCGTGGATGCGCCGCGCTTCGGCTACCGCGGCTTCATGCTCGACGTCGCCCGCAATTTCCATCCGAAGGCCGTGGTGCTGCGGACGATTGATCTCCTCGCGCGCTACAAGCTCAATGTCCTGCACATGCATCTGACGGACGACGAAGGCTGGCGGGTCGAGATCGCGGGCCTCCCAGAGCTCACCACGGTGGGGGCGCGTCGCGGCCACACGCTCGACTCGAATCGATTCCTTCAGCCCGCGTTTGGCTCAGGTCCCCAGGTGGATCGGCCGTGGGGCAGCGGCTTCTATTCGCACGCCGACTACGTCGAAATCGTGCGCTACGCCGCTGCGCGGCACATCGAAGTGATTCCCGAGATCGAGATGCCGGGCCACGCGCGCGCGGCAATCAAGTCCATGAAGGGCAACCAGCAATACCGGCTCGATGAGCCGGAAGACCGCTCGGTGTATATGTCGGTTCAGGGCTATCCCGACAACGTGATGAACCCGGCACTCGAATCGACCTATCGGTTCATCGAGCGCGTGGTCGGCGATCTGGTGGCGATGCACCGCGAAGCTGGCGCTCCCCTGCGGCATATCCATATGGGTGGTGACGAGGTTCCGGGCGGCGTCTGGCAGGGTTCGCCGGCGGTTCAGGCGTACATGAAGGCGCACGATCTCACGAGCGTGGACGAACTCTGGTTCGCGTTCTACGGCCGAATCGAGCAGATCCTCAAGGCACAGGACGTCTCGCTCTCCGGCTGGGAAGAGATCGCCGTGCGGAAAACCCGGCGCGACGACCACCGGATGAACATTCCGAATCCCGACTTCACCGCACGCGGCTGGCGCGCGTACGTCTGGAACAACGTCCCCGGTTGGGGCGCCGAGGATCTCGCGTACCGGCTCGCGAATGGCGGCTACGATGTCGTGCTGAGTCCCGTCACGAATCTCTATTTCGATCTCGCGTGGAGTCCGAATCCCGCGGAGACGGGGCTCGACTGGGGCGGTTACGTGGACCTGCGCAAGCCGTTCGACTTCATTCCGCTCGACTACTACCGCAACGCGCGCCTCGACCGCCGCGGCAACCCGCTCGACCCCGCGGTGTTTGCCGGCAAAGACCGTCTCACCGATTACGGTCGAACCCACATCCTCGGGATTCAGGGGAACCTGTGGTCGGAGACCGTGGGCGGCGATGGCCTGGCCGATTACATGTTCGTCCCGAAGTTGTTCGGCCTCGCCGAGCGAGCGTGGGCGCCCGATCCAGACTGGGCGACCGAGCGCGACGGCGCGAAATCCGATTCTCTCTACCGCGCGGCATGGTCGCGCTTCGTCAACGTGATCGGCCAGCGCGAGCTGCCGCGGCTCGATCGTGAGGTGCCGGGACTCAACTACCGGATCCCGACGCCGGGCCTCAAGGTCGAGGGCGGGACTGTGCGCGCGAGTTTGGAGATCCCTGGCTTGACGCTGCGCTACACGACCGACGGCAGCGAGCCCACGACGCGGAGCGCCGTCGTGAGTGGTCCGATTCCGGCACGGGGAACGCTGCGGGTCGCGGCGTTCAATGCCGCGGGGAGAAAGGGCCGGACGGCGCAAGTTACGGCGCCCTAATCAAACATGATGTACCGGGAGTGAGATATGGAGCTACGCCCGCTTACCAAGTCAGACTACGAGTTTCTGGTCTCGCTGCAGCGCCAGGACGACGTGTGGGAGTTTATCGGCACACTCCCGCTCCCGGGGGAAGGGCACACCCACCATCTCTTCGCGATCAGAGAGGGCGAGCTGCCCCTCGGATTCGCGGGCCTCGTGAAGTCGCAGGCGCTCGAGGGCAATGACTTCGAAGTGCTGTGCGCCGTCCGCTCGGAAGTCCAACAGCGGGGCGTTGCGAAGCAAGCCTGCCAGCTCGTCCTCCAATGGGCGTTCCAAACGGCGAAGCTCGAGCGGGTCATCGCGTGTATCGATGACACCAATGAGCCCGCGCGTGCGATCGCGCTCAAGATCGGTATGACGGAGTTGAGCACGCGTCCGCCGAACCGAACCGTGTATGTGAAGTACCGCGACGAGCGCAGTCTCACGCGCGCCTGACGTCCATGCACTATCTACTTTTCTACGACGTCGTTCCCGATTACGCCGTGAAACGCACGCCATACCGGGGCGCGCATTTGCAGTACGCGCAGCAGGCGGTCGATCGGGGCGAGCTCATTCTCGGCGGCGCCCTCGCGAATCCGATCGACGCGTCCCTCTTGCTCTTCCGAGCGTCGTCGCCGGAGGTGGTCGCGGATTTCGCGCGCGGCGATCCCTACGTGCGCAGTGGAGTCGTGACCAAGTGGCGCGTACGGGAATGGACGACCGTCGTCGGGAAGGATGCTGAAAACCGTGTCACCTAGTCTGTGACGCCCAGGTCCGTTAACCGAAGTCAACGACGACAAGTCGCGGGTCTCGCCACGCGCACCACCAACGCGGAAGAGATGCAACCCTCCAAGGCACGGATTCCCGGGCTCTGGGGTGAGTTCGCCGGTCAAAACTGGGCGGAGCGACTGGGACAGGAGGGGGCCTTCGGGCCGACACTGTCGGTGTATTCGGCATATGAGAGCGACGTCTCGGGCAGCTACCAGATTCTGATCGGTCGGGAAGTTGCCGGATCTTCCGCGGTCGCGCCGCCACTCCAGCGTGTAAACATCCCCCCAGGCCAGTATCTCGTATTCAGTTGTTCCGGCCCTTTGCCCGGCGCGGTGATCGAGGGATGGCGCGCGGTGTGGGCGTTCTTCGAGCGTCCCGGTGCACCACGGCGTGCCTACACGGCGGACTTGGAGGTCTATCTCGAACCCGAGCGGGTCGAGATCTGGATTGCGGTGCACGAGGCCGCGGGCCTGAAACCTCCATGAGCCGGAGCGCGATTTCCTCATCAGTCGCTACGTCGTAGAATTCGAGCAGAGAACCATCGTGGATATGGACATCGACTACGTCCGCGACGCTCAGTGGGGTTGGATTCCCAACGCATGGCGGATTACGGGAATGCTGGCAGACGGATCGAAACGGCTCGTGACGGTCGCGAAGGTATCGAGCTAC
>QHUF01000218.1 GCA_003221075.1 Gemmatimonadota bacterium | reverse complement strand
GCCCGGCTGGCGGTTTGCCTTGAAACGCCGGTGCAGCACGCCACGGCGGATATCGCCGTCCACCAGCAGTGTGCGCTGTCCTGCGTCCGCGAACGTGAGCGCCAGATTAGCCGACAGGAACGACTTGCCGTCGCCCGGTCCGGGACTCGTGACCGTGACGAGCAACGGGCCCGGACCGTGCTCGTGCGCGAGGCTGAGGCGCACACCGCGCAAAGCTTCGACGACCTCGGCGGGGTCCTTGGCTCGCAGATGCGGCACAGCGCCGATGATCGGCAGCCCGAGGTCGCGCGAGACCTGTTCCGGGTACCGCACGCTGGGATCCGCGCGGTCGAGCAGGATCGCGCCCAGCACACCCAGTCCGAGCCCGGCCAGAAGCCCCATGAGCAGCAGGCGTGGCGCCGTGTTCTTGACTGGACGCTGCGGCACCATCGCCGGGTCGAGAATCCGGACATCCGGAACGGTGGCTTCAGCGGCGAGCCGGGCCTGATCGAAGCGCTGCTGTAGCGCCGTGTACGTTTGCTCCTTCAGCTCGGCGTTGCGACTCAGCCTGGCTTCTTCAAGCGCCCGGCCGGGAATCTGGCGCAGATCGCGGGACGCAGCGTCCACCTGTCGCCCCAGTTCCGATTCCCGTGCAGCCAGCTGCGCCGAGAGGGCACGCGCGAGCGTTGGGATCGTGCGCTGCTGTAGCTCCGAGATCTCTCTCGCAAGCCGCTGCAACGGCGGATAGGCCTCAGAGTAGCGGTACCTGTAGGTGCGCAGCAGCGCCTGCTTGTCGCTCAACTCCTTAAGCGCATTCGACAACTCTGGCGCATGCTGCACGGACCCCTGCACAGACCCGATGGCGGACAACGCCTCCGTCGGTAGCCCGTCTACGCCACCACCTTCAGCCAGTAAGCGATCGATCGCCTCGCGGTCCCGGCGCAACTGGTCGCGCTCGACCGCCATGTCGAAAAAGCTCGCGCGAACCGGGTCCCGGGTCTCCGCCGTGGATTTCCGGCTCGCCGGTTGATCCGAGGGCAGGGTAATGGTGCGCGTACGGAATCCTTGCAGCGCGGTTTCCGCCGAGTCGAGATTCCGCTGCGCGGTCGTCAGCTGGTCTTCGAGGATCTTTGTCAGCTCGGTGAGCTTTTGGCGCTTCAGTTGGGCGGCCACCTCCACGTAGCGCTGGGCCACGGCGTTCAGAATCTTGGAAATCAGGACCGGGTTCGGGCCCCGCAGTTCCAACGCCAGGAAATTGCCGTTCAAGTCCATCCGGACGTCCAACTGCTCACCGAGCCGCAGGGCGGCGTCGCGCGGCGGTACGAGGGAGAACTCGATGGTGCGACCGGGAGGCAAGCTCCCCGGCGGTGGGGCCCAGCGGAGGCCAAGCCTGTTCCCTATCGAGTCGCCGAGCGTTCCCCGCTCGAGGTCGACGCCTTGGGCCGAGGCCAGAGTGTATCCCCGGCCGTCGGCGCCGATGGTCAGCCGGTAGTCCCCCGGGCGGAACGTGTCACGCACGCCGAAGCCGTCGAAGTTGGGCCAGTCGCCGGGCCGTTTCACACCGATGTACAGATGCATGTCCCGCACAACCTGGTCTAATACGACGTACGACCGCAGCAACTCCACCCAGGCATCGGCGTCAAGCAGCGCGCCCTGCCGGATCGGCCCTCGCGTGTCAGAGCCGCCGTTGTTCCCGCGCTGATCGGGGACATCGACCCAGACGTTGGCTTGCGCCCTGTAGATCGGACGCAGCACGCGGGTCGCCGCGAAGGCCGCGCCCAGGCCCAGCATCACCATGAGGACGACGACCCATTTGAAGCGCAGCAGCGCGCTCGCCACACGCCGCCAGTCAGGGCCCGCCTGTTCTTCGTGGAGAGTCGGCGTGTGTGGGGAGGGGGCTCGCCCCAGCTCGACCGGCGCGGGCTGGTGGGAAATCGCGGGAAGAGGCCTTGGATTCATCAGCCGCTCACGAAGCAAAACCTATACCGCCCATGTATTCATCGCGACCCCCCCGCGGCTCCGTGGCGCGGGTCCAACAAGCGCGGTGCACGCGCCACATCGCATCGAAACCTCACATTGCAGACGGCACACGCCTTGCGATTCACGCGGGCATGACGCTGCCTCGGCTGCATCCGTTCTCTTGGACCGCCAACTTCGCACCGCGGAGCTGCGACGCGGGTCGGCGTATTCTCAACGTCCTGATAGCGACGCTGGCGTTGGTGCTCACCCTGCCGTTGATGGTTGCAATCGCCGTCCTGATCAAGCTCACGTCCCGCGGCCCAGTGCTGTTCACGCAGCCGCGGATCGGTCTCGATCGTCGCGCGATCGGCAACGCTGGGGGCAACTCCCGGCGCCATTCTGACCACGGCGGCCGGACGTTTACCATGTACAAGTTCCGCACAATGCGCGTGACCGGCGGAGCAACGCACGAGGTCTGGGCGCAGCGCGACGATCCGCGCGTGACCGCACTGGGTGGCGTGCTGCGTAAACTCCGGCTCGACGAGCTGCCGCAGTTCTGGAACGTACTGGTGGGCGATATGAACGTCGTCGGCCCGCGGCCGGAGCAACCCGCGATTTTCGCGTCCCTACGCGAGCAGATAAGAGAATACTCGGAGCGCCAGCGCGTCTTGCCGGGGATCACCGGCTGGGCCCAAATCAACAGGGCGTACGACAGCAGCGTGGACGATGTTCGAGAAAAGCTCACCTACGATCTGGAGTACATCCGTCGCCGCTCGGCGGTCGAGGACTTGAAGATCATGCTGCTCACGCCTGCCGTAATGCTCGGCCGGCGCGGCGGCTGGTGAAACGGCCAGCAGCCCGCTTTCCAACCCGCGCCTGGTCGTCGGCCAGGATCACTCAGATGATCATTGTTAACTCGCCGCCACAGGGACAATTCCCAGGCTGGCATGCGGGAATCCCTGTCACCCAAAAGAATGGTCGGACCAAATCTTGCCGTTGCGGGAGTCACGATATGGCCGTGGTCCTCATCGTCGGCGCGGATGGGCAACTGCTCGACCCGGTGGCCGGGCAGCTCGAGGCCGGTGGGTACGCCGTGCTGCGCGCTGCATCGACCCAAGCCGCGCTGGCAGCCGTGCGCGACACTTCACCGGACGGGATCATCGTCGCGGCCGCGGTTCCCGACCTGGAGCCTGCGGAGTTGTGCCGCCTGCTGCGGCGCGAGCCACGCATCACTCCCCACACAGCCATCTTTATCGCTGGCGAGCTGCCGTCACGCGACGCCCGGCGCGCCGTGCTGCGCGCGGGCGCCTCCGACATCCTCGGCCAGCCGCTCGACGTCGCTGAGCTGCTCCTCAAACTCGACGCATACGTGCGGCTCAAGACCCTGGCCGAAGAGATGCAGGCGGCGAGTCTGGTGGATCGCGAGACCGGGCTTTACAACCTTCACGGGCTTGCGCGGCGCGTCGAGGAGTTGGGAGCGCTGTCGGTGCGGGCGCACGGGGCGCTCGCGTGCGTCGTGCTCGCGATCGAGGTGGAGGACGACGGCGCGCTACCCACGGTGACCGCGTTCTGCGCCCAGACGATCAAGGGCGGCGTCCGACATTCGGACGTGCCGGGCCGGGTCGCGGCCGCGGAGTTCGCCGTCGTGGCGCCGCGGACCGGCGCTCACGGCGCGGTCCAACTCGCGCAGCGGCTCGGGGGCGTGATGCAACGCCGCTCGCACGACGCCGCCGGC
>QHUF01000217.1 GCA_003221075.1 Gemmatimonadota bacterium | reverse complement strand
TGGTAAGCACGATCGAGCGTGGCAAAGGCGCGCTCAAGGGCGTGGCGTGTGAGAAACCGCTCGCGCGCAACGTGAGCGAGGCAAAGCGAGTCCTCGAGCTCGTCACCAAAGTCGGTCTCCCGCACGGGTATCTCGAGAACCAGGTCTTTTCGCCGCAGGTCGAGACCGGTCGCAATCTGCTGTGGGCGCGCGGCGCGAAGCTCACCGGCCGCCCCTATCTCGCGCGCGCCGCCGAGGAGCACAGCGGACCGCACGCGCCGTGGTTCTGAGCCACGGTCATCGGTACGGCCCGCAAAGATCACCGCGCACATCGCCAGTCTCAAATGGACGAGGCCCGCCTATAGCAAAAAGCTCTCGGCGACCATGGGCAGCGATGTGAACTACGACAAGGCACCGTCCGAAGACTTTGCCAGCGTCGTGATCGAATTCCAAACCGATGACGGGCACCGGGTGCTCGGCGAGGCGAGCACCTCGTGGAGCTTCGTCGGCGCGGGCCTCCGGTTGTCGGCGGAGCTGCTCGGTCCCGAGTACTCACTGTCGTGGAATTCGCTCGACTCCGGACTCAAGCTCTTTTTCAGCCGTGAGGTCCAGGGGAAGGCGGGCGAGGACCTGGTCGAGAAGCAGAATGCCGAAATGGGACAGATGCCGGTGGTCGCAAGCGAAGCGGCCGCGTATGGCTACGAGGCGGAAGACCGGCATTTCGTCAACGTCTTCCTGGGCAGGGAAAAGCCGGCGCTGACATTCGATGACGGACTTCAGGTTGTGAAGGTCTTGATGACGGCATACATGAGCGCCGAACAGGGGCGCACTCTCGACTTTCCGCCGGAGGGGATCGACAGCTTCGTCCCCGCGGTGGCGAAAGGGACCTGGAAACCATGATCGGCATGCTAGCTTTGTTGCTGATGGCACAGACGCAGCAGACGCAACAGTGGCCGCAACACTCGATGGATCGCCCTCGGCCTCCCGTCGTAAACCCCGGGCCCGAACGCCCTCCCGCTCCGGCGCCGAGCGATGCTGTCGTGTTGTTCGACGGCTCCAACCTCTCGCAGTGGCGCGCGCAGGACAGCACCGCGGCGAAATGGATCGTCAAAGACGGCTACGTCGAGGTCAAACCGCGCACCGGCATGCTCGTCTCGGCACGCGGCTTCGGCGATGTGCAGCTGCACATCGAGTGGCGCACGCCAACTCCTCCGGAGGGTGAAAGCCAGGAGCGCGGCAACAGCGGCGTCTTTCTCATGGGGATCTACGAGCTGCAAGTGCTCGATTCCTACCAGAACGACACGTACCCTGACGGCCAGGCCGGTGCCATCTACGGGGAGAATCCGCCACTCGTCAATGCCACGCGGCCGCCGGGCCAGTGGCAGGCGTATGACGTCATCTTCCATCGTCCGCACTTCAAGGCGGACGGCTCAGTGGAGCGGCCGGCGCGGATGACGGTGTTTTTGAATGGCGTGCTGATTCAGGACAATTTTGAGTTGGTGGGACCGACGGCCAACCAAGCACGACCGCCGTACAAAATGCATCCGGACAAACTTCCGCTAAAACTGCAGGATCATGGCAATCCTATCCGCTACAGGAATATCTGGGTACGCGAACTGGAATGACGAACAGAACCCCGTAGCCAGAAGGCGCCAAGACGCCAAGACGCCGGAGTGGTTATTAGCTGATAGCTGTCAGCTATAAACCGCTCCGGCGTCTTAGCGTCTTAGCGTCTTCTATCGAGCGGGTTGCTGTCCGCCTTGCTGATTGGCAGTCGTCTTAAAGAACGCCCCAAAGAACAGCAGCACCGCCGTGGCAAAAATCGCCGGGAGCCACCAGAAGCTGCGCCACTGTGCAAGCGTCAATACCGTCGCGCCACCGCCGAGGAACGAGTTGTAGACAGCGCCGGCGATCTTCGCGCCGATGAACATCCCGACGCCGTAGGTGACGAGCACGAGGAATCCCTGCGCCTGGCCGCGCACCGCCGGACTCGACTTCTTGTCCACGTAGATCTGCCCTGTCACGAAGAAGAAATCGTAACAAACACCATGGAGCAGAATGCCGAGCGCGATCAACCAGAACACCGCGTTCGGGGCGGCCCACGCAAAGAGGCCATAGCGCAGCACCCACGCCGCCATCCCGATCAGCAACATGCGCTTCACACCGAGACGCACAAACATCAGCGGCATGAGAAACATAAAGATCGTCTCGGACATCTGACCGAGCGTCATAAGTGACGAGGGATTTGGTAACAGCGTGGTGAGGAAGTTCTTCATTCCCGGATCGTAAACGGCGGCTTTCGCGTATATGGGCGCGTAGGCGTAGTACGCCGCCAACGCAAAGCAGATCAGCATCGAGCTGATGACGAAGATGTAGAACGGCTTGCTCCCCAATTCGCGGAGCGCATCTAGGCCCACAATACTGCGGATGGACACGGGCCGTCCGGCGGCGGGCGGCGGCGTGTGCGGCAAACTGAAGCTATACAGCCCGAGGAGCAGACTCGCCACGGCAGTCGTATACAGCGGAAGCACTGTCGTATCAGGCAGCTGGCCCCCCGTGAAGCGGCTCAACACGAAACCGATGAACAGGCCTGCCACAATCCAACCGATCGTGCCGAATACGCGGATCAGCGGGAACTGCTTCTCCTGATTCTGGATGTGGTGGAACGCGAGAGAATTCACCAAGCCGAGCGTCGGCATGTAACAAAGGTTGTAAAGAAGAAGCAACCCGATAAAGAGCGTTGGAGCACCAGTCGCCTGCGGTACCAGCAGCATGATCATGCCGCCCAACAAATGGAGCGACCCAAGCACTCGCTCCGTTGCGAAGTAGCGATCCGCAACCAGGCCAAGGAAAAATGGCGCAACAATGGCGGCGATGGGATTTACCTGGTACGGCCAGGAGGTCAGCGTCGCCATCCCATGCGCCGCCATGAAGTTTCCAATCGTCGTGTACCAGGCCCCCCAGATGAAGAACTGGAGGAACATCATCGTTGACAGCTTGGTGCGGATCACCGCGTCAGGATGCCGCGACCGCGAGTTCCTTCGTCAGCCGGATGATGATATGCGCCCCCGCTGGTAAGACGATGTCCGAATCCTTGGTCCGATTCGCCACAGCCGCGCCCGCGGCACCGCCCACGACGCCGCCGATGATCGTGCCCTTCTTATTCCCACCCAGGATGCGACCCAGGACCGCGCCCGCGACCGCACCCGCTCCCACCTTGGCTGCATCACCCGAGGTGACTCCGCGTCCTTTGTGGATCGTCTCGAGCGAGTCGACAGACGCTTCGATCGGGTACGAGGTGCCGCGTACAGTGATGCTCGCAACGCTCAACGTCAAGGTCCCCGGCGTGCTGGGATTGGGCGCCGGTTTGACGTCAGCGATCTTGCCATTGACGACCGAGCCGGCGGGGATGACGACCCGCCCGGCCGCATTCTTCACGTCCTCCACGACCCGCGCGGTGAAGCCATCACCGACCTTGGCGGTCCGCGACGAAATCGTATCGGTCGCCGCGATGTCCATCTTCGTGCCGGCGCCGAGCCGCGCCATCGACGGCGGCGCCGGCGGCGTCGGACGGCGTGTGACCGGAGGCCGCGTGGCGGGCGGCGGCGCCGCCGGCTGCGGCTGCGGTGCCGGCGGGTTCGCCGGAACGTCGTGCATCTGGGCCGTCGACTCCGTGGGCGCGAGCGTCAAATTGCGCGCCGTCGAGTCGGCGGTCTGGCTTTGGTCCTGGGCCTTCTGACAACCACTCAACGCGAAGACGGCGATAGTCGCCAAAATCGCTACCCGATTCATGGAGTCCTCTCTGTAACAGCGGTTGGCAATGGGTACCCGCCGCACCGGCCCGAGGTTCTACAGTCGTTCCCGCAAGAACTGCGGCGTCAGGCTCTGTAAGTATCCGGCGAGCAGCGTAAAACTATCGGTGACAAGCAGGATGCCGAGCACGATCAGCATCGCACCCGCGATCCGATCGACCCATACTA
>QHUF01000146.1 GCA_003221075.1 Gemmatimonadota bacterium | reverse complement strand
TCCGCACGACTGTCGCGAAGGGGCTGGAGATCATCAAGGCGCTCAGGGGGTGGACGTCGGGACTCGCCGTGCCGCACTTCGTGATCGACGCGCCGGGAGGCGGCGGGAAAATCCCCCTGCTTCCGGAGTACGTCGTGAAGCTCACCGACAAGGAAGTCATCCTGCGGAACTACACCGGCAAATTGTACCGGTACAAGCAGGGCGCGAAGGAACCGGCGCTCGACCCGATCCTGGTGGGGTGACGGAGCTTACTCTCGATGTCGTAGTCCGGCTGTATCGCGAGCACGCGGCCGCCTTGCGGATCGTGCGCGCGGCGCAAAAGCAGCTGTACGCGCAACGCAGCGACGCCCGCCTCGAGCGTTTCGCCCCGTACCGCTGGACCGCGGCGCTACTGCGCCGCGCCGGCCTTCCGGCCCACTTCAAGCACCGTTTCAAGCCAAAATTCGACGATATCGAAGCGGAGCTCACGTATCTGTTCGTTCGGAGCTTGCGTCCCGACGTCGTGCTGGAGATCGCGCCCTATTACGGCTGGTCCACGACCTGGCTGCTGCAGGCGCTCCGCGACAACGGCGCCGGCCGGCTGCACTCCTACGACCTGGTGGACTACAGTCGCTGGACCATCCCTTCCGACCTGGGCGGCGACCGGTGGCGCTTTACGCAGGCCGATGTCCGCAACTGCCTGGACCGCCTGCCGCGCGGCGTCGGTTACCTCTTCCTGGACGCCGCCCACACCGCGGAATTCGCCCGCTGGTACCTGGAGTCGCTGTTCCCCCGGCTCGCCCCGGGGACGCTGGTGGGAGTCCATGACATCTTCCGCGGGGAGCTGCCGCCGATGGCCGAAAGCCTCGTGCTGCGCGAGTGGTT
This sequence comes from Gemmatimonadota bacterium, assembly GCA_003221075.1. Classification (GTDB taxonomy): domain Bacteria; phylum Gemmatimonadota; class Gemmatimonadetes; order Gemmatimonadales; family GWC2-71-9; genus 20CM-2-65-7. The sequence goes on along the minus strand of QHUF01000146.1, from coordinate 4,842 downwards.
GGAGCGCCGTGGGATCCCATACTTCACGGCGGCGCCCGGCGGACCCGGCGGCGCGTACGAGCGGATCGTTGCGGTCAAGCAGGAGCTCGGGCTGGCCGAGCCGATTCACGACTCCACAAAGAACCCGATGGTCTTCTTCCGCCTGCCGGAGTGAGGGGGTTGACGGCTCGCCGAGCGTTCGTATATTTATGTTAGCCAATGCATAAACATACGATGGCCCCGCTGGCAAATATTACCGACGGACCCTCTCGAGGGAGCGGCGGGGCACGATAGCGTGACAAGAAAGCGCGAACCCAGCCAGCCCGCTCCCTCAGCAGAGCGGGCTTTTCGTTTGCTCGATCCTTGGCGCGAGCGCGACGCCTGTGGCGTCGGCTTCGTCGCGCGCGCCGACGGCGATCGCACCAACGATATCCTGGCGATGGCCCTCACGGCCGTCGCCCGGCTCGCCCATCGCGGCGCCGCGTCGAACGACAAGTCCGGCGACGGCGCCGGCGTCCTGACGCAGATCCCCCATCGCCTGCTGGGCGTCGGACCCGTCGAGCGCGTGGCGCTGGGCATGTTCTTCCTGCCGCAATCCGCGCCCGCGCGTGACCTCGCCATCGACCTGATCGAAACCGTGCTGGTGGGGCTCGGCATGTCGGTGCTCGGGTGGCGCGTCGTGCCCGTCGACGCCACCGTGCTCGGCCCGCTCGCCGCGGCGAGCCAGCCGGCGATCCGGCAGGTGTTCGTGGGTCCGCCGTCCGGTCCCTGCAACGCCCAGGTGTGGGAGCGGCGCCTCTACCTCGCGCGTCGCGTGATCGAGCGGCGCGCGGCGAGCGCCGGTCTGCCCGTCTTCGTGTGCTCGCTGTCGTGCCGCACCGTCGTCTATAAGGCGCTCCTCGTCGGTACCGAGCTGCCGGGCTTTTATGCCGACCTGCGCTCGCCGCTGTTCGAGACCGGCATCGCGGTATTCCATCAGCGCTACTCGACCAACACGCTGCCGAGCTGGCCGCTCGCGCAGCCGTTCCGGTTGCTCGCCCACAACGGTGAGATCAACACGCTGTGGGGGAACCGCAACGCGATGCTGGCGCGCGAGCCGGCGCTCGCCGCGCCGGTGTGGGAGCGGGACGTCGAGCAGTTGAAGCCCGTCATCTGGGCGGATGGCAGCGACTCCGCGAGCCTCGACAACGCGTTCGAGCTGCTCGTCCGCTCGGGACGCGACCCCGCCCACGCTCTCATGATGCTGCTGCCGGAGGCGTGGGAGCGAATTCCCGACATGGATCCCGCGCTCCGCAGCTTCTACGAGTATCACGCGGGATTAATGGAGCCCTGGGACGGACCGGCGGCACTCGCGTTCAGCGATGGCGTCGTCGCCGGCTCGGCGCTCGACCGCAATGGCCTCCGGCCGTGCCGCTACAAGGTGACCCGCGACAACGTCGTCGTCGCTGCATCGGAAGTCGGCGTCGTCGACCTCGATCCCGCGGACGTCGTGGAGTCCGGCCGGCTCGGTCCGGGCGAGTTATTAGTGGTCGATACGCTCCGCAACGTCGTCCTGCGCAGCGCCGACGCGAAGCTGGAAGTCGCGCAGCGCGGTCCGTACCGGCGCTGGAGCACTCGGGTGATCCGCGAGCTTCCCGCCGAGGTCTCCGCGCTTGGGCCGGCGCTTCCCGCGGATGAGCTGGCCGCGCGCCAGCATGCGTTTGGCTACAGCCACGAGGATCTGCGGTACGTCATCTCGCCGATGGCCGCCGAGGGCAAGGATGCCATCTGGAGCATGGGCGATGACACGCCCATCGCGCCTCTGTCCCGGCTGCCGCAGAGCCTCTACGCCTACGTGCGCCAGCGCTTCGCGCAGGTGACCAACCCGGCGATCGATCCACTCCGCGAGGAGCTGGTGATGTCGCTGGTGATGTACCTCGGCCGCCGCGGTTCGCTGCTCGCACAACGGCCCGGTCGCCGGACATTGCTGCGCGTCGAGCACCCGGTGCTGCTCGCGGAGGAAATGGCCGCGCTGCGGCACGCCGGCGGCGCGGAGCTCACGACGCTCAGCGCTGTCTGGGAAGCAGCGGCCGGTCCCGCGGAGCTCGAGCGTGCACTGGAAGCGCTGGCGCGCGACGCGGTGGCTGCGGTGCGTCGCGGTGGAGGAGCCACGATCCTGGTGATCAGCGATCGCGACGCGGACAAGACGCGCGCGCCGATCCCCATGCTGCTCGCGATCGGCGCGGTCCACCAGCGTCTCGTCCAGACCAAGCAGCGCGTACGCGTCGGCCTCGTCGCCGAAGCCGGCGACGCCTGGGACGTCCACCACATCGCCGCGCTCTTTGGGTACGGGGCCGAGGCGGTGCATCCCTGGCTGGCACTGCAGTGCCTCCGTGACGTCGAGTCTTCGGCCGACAAGTACCGCAGCGCCGCGGAGAAGGGGCTCCTCAAGATCCTCTCCAAGATGGGGATCTCGACACTGCAATCGTACGCGGGTGCGCAGATCTTCGAAGCCATCGGACTCGGTTCGGAAGTCATGGACCGCTGCTTCACCGGTACGGCGTCGGTGATCGGCGGGATCGGCTTCAAGGAGATCGCCGAAGACGTGCTGGCGCGGCACCAACGTGCGGGCGCGCTCCCAGACCACGGGCGCGTGCGCTACCGCCGCGACGGCGAGGACCACGGCTGGTCGCCTCCGCTCGTGCGCGCGCTCCAGCACGCGGAGTACGCCGGCTTTGCGGACGGGGTGCGGGCTCGCGCACCGGCGGGGCCGCGCGACCTGCTCGATTTTCACGAGCAAGCGGCCGTGCCGCTCGAGGAAGTCGAGCCCGCAGAAGACATCCGGCGCCGATTCATCTCCAGTGCGAGCCATTGCGATGAACCGGATGCATGCGCGATCGAATTCGGGGGAGGGCGGAGAGGACCCGGCAACCTGGGCGACGCCTGCGGAGGGAATGGGCGATCGCTCCGACAACCGGATCAAGCAGGTCGCGTCCGGCCGCTTTGGCGTGACGACGGCGTACCTCGTCCGCGCGGACGAGCTCGAGATCAAGATCGCGCAGGGCTCGAAACCCGGCGAAGGCGGCCAGCTGCCCGGACACAAAGTCACCGACCTCATCGCACGACTCCGGCACGCCGTGGTCGGCATTCCGCTGATCTCACCGCCGCCGCATCACGACATCTATTCGATCGAGGATCTCGCGCAGCTGATCCACGATCTCAAGCAGGTGAATCCCGCCGCGCGTGTCGGGGTGAAGCTCGTTGCGGAAGCCGGCGTCGGGACCGTCGCGGCGGGCGTCGCGAAGGCGTACGCCGATTACGTCCTGATCTCGGGACACAACGGTGGGACCGGTGCGTCACCGCTCTCGTCGATCAAGCATGCCGGTTCGCCGTGGGAATTGGGCCTCGCCGAGACGCAGGCGATTCTCATGCGCAACAGGCTGCGGGACCGCATCGAAGTGCGCACCGACGGCGGGCTGCGCACCGGACGAGACGTCGTGATCGCCGCGCTGCTCGGTGCCGAATCGTTCGGGTTCGGCACGGCCACGGTCGTGGCGCTAGGCTGCGCGATGGCGCGCCAGTGCCACTTGAATACGTGCCCGACCGGCATCGCCACGCAGCGCGCCGACCTCCGCGCCAAGTTCCGCGGCACACCCGAGCAGGTCATCGCCTACTTCACGTTCATCGCCGAAGAGGCGCGCCGCATCATGGCGACGCTCGGTGTGCGCCGGATGGACGATCTGATCGGCCGGGTCGAACTGCTGCGGCGCGTCGAACGGCCCGAGACGCCGCGCGCGAGCCTGCTGGATCTGTCGTCGTTGCTGACGCCACCCGCGATTCCATCGGAGCCGCGCCGCCGCATGGTCGCTCGAAACGTGCGCCCCGGCCTTGTCTCGCTCGATGCCGAGATCCTCGCTCAAAACGGTGCGGGACCGCGCGTGTTCACGATCGGGAATCACCACCTCACGGTGGGAGCCCGCATCGCGGGCGATCTCGCGCGCACACACGGCGGCGCGGGACCGGGAGAGCCGCTGCGTCTGCGGTTCCGCGGGAGCGCTGGTCAAAGCTTCGGCGCGTTCACGCTGCCCAGGATGCACCTGCAGCTGGAAGGCGAGGCGAACGACCACGTCGGCAAGGGGCTGTGCGGCGGCGAAATCGTGATCCGGCCATTCCACGGCGCGGGCTATGCAACCGGCGTGCTGATCGGAAACACCGCGTTGTATGGCGCGACGTCGGGGCGTCTGTTTGCGGCCGGCGGCGCGGGCGACCGCTTTGCGGTGCGGAACTCCGGCGCCGTCGCGGTGATCGAGGGTGCCGGCGACCATTGCTGCGAATACATGACGGGTGGCGTGGTGGTCGTGCTGGGACCGGTCGGCAGAAACTTTGCGGCCGGGATGTCCAACGGCATCGCCTACGTGCTCGATGAGCGCGGCCAGCTCGAATCGCACTGCAACCTCGAGATGGTCGCCGTCAGCGGACTCAATACGATGGACGAGCGTGTGCTGCGCAAGCTGATACAGCAACACTTCCATAAGACCGGCAGCAGCCGCGCCCGGTCGATCCTCGGACAGTGGGAAGTGAATCGCGCGAATTTCCGCAAGGTCGCACCGCCCGCCGTGGCGGTGAGCGAACCGGTGACCCCCCTCCAATCGACTGGGAGCCCAGCATGAAGCTCATCACCACGATCGTGCGCCCCGAGCGCCTGCCCGAGGTCAAGGCGGCGCTGTTCCGCGCCGGGATCACCGGCATCACGCTGAGCCGCGTCAGCGGACACGGCGGCGAACACGAGCTGGTCGAACAGTATCGAGGTACGGCACTCGTCATGGAGTTCCACGAGAAGGTGAAGATCGAAATGGTGTGCTCCGAGCCGTTCGTCGAGCCGTG
>QHUF01000145.1 GCA_003221075.1 Gemmatimonadota bacterium | reverse complement strand
CTGGCCGACCCCGAGTTGCTCGGGGCAAAGCTGCGCGAGGAAGCGGACGAGTTGGCGGAGGCGAAGTCATCTGAAGACGTTGTGCGCGAGACGGCGGACGTGTTCTACATGGCGCTCGTCGCGCTGGCGCGCAGCGGCGGGACGTTGGCCGACGTTCGTGCCGAGCTCGCACGCCGGCACCGAGCGGTGAGCCGCCGGCCGATGGCCAGGAAGACATGACTGCGCGCCTGCTGCTCCAGCGCTCGGTCGCCGACCTGGTGAGCCGGCGCGGCGGTGCCGTGACGCCGGAAGCGTTGGCTGTCGCGGCACCAATCGTCGACGCGGTGCGGACGCGCGGCAAAGCCGCGCTGCGCGAGTACGCCGAGCGCTTCGGTGACGTCGCGGGGGGCGGACCGTTGTTCCTCGAGCGGCCCGCTCTCGATCGTGCACTTCGCGACTTGCCGGTGAGTGACCGCGGGCGGCTCGAGCGCGTCGCCGAGCGGATTCGGGGCTTCGCGGAGGCACAGAAGCGAGCGCTCGGAACCGTCACGATCACGATGCCGGGCGGTACGGCTGGTCACTGGATTTCACCGTTGGAGCGTGCCGGGTGCTACGCCCCGGGCGGGCGTTATCCGCTGTCGTCGTCGGTGCTGATGACGGCGGTGACCGCGCGCGCAGCCGGCGTTGGGGAGACCTGGGTCGCAAGCCCGAAGCCTGGCGCATTGACGCTCGCCGCCGCGGCCGTCGCCGGTGCCGACGGTGTGCTCGCCGCCGGCGGGGCCCACGCCATTGCGGCGCTCGCTTTCGGCGCCGGTCCAATCCGTCCGTGTGACGTGGTTGTCGGTCCCGGAAACCGCTACGTGACCGCGGCGAAGCAGCTCGTCGCGGGACGGGTTGCGATCGACGTGCTCGCCGGCCCGTCGGAGCTGGTTGTCTTCGCCGACGCCAGCGCCTCCCCGGCGGTAATCGCAGCCGATCTCCTCGCGCAGGCGGAGCACGATCCCGACGCGGTCCCGATACTCGTCACACTCGATCCCACTCACCCCGGTCGCGTCGATACGGAGCTCGCGCGCCAGCTTGCCGATCTCCCAACGGCAGAAGTCGCGCGCGCGGCGCTCGCGAACGGCGGCGTCGTGGTTGTCGCGACCTTGGAGGAAGGGATCGCCGCGTGCGACGCCCTCGCGCCCGAGCACTTGGAGCTTTGCCTGCAGGACGCGACCGCCCTCGCGCCGCGGCTCGCGCATTTCGGCGCGCTGTTCATCGGCGCGGGGTCGGCGGAGGTGCTGGGGGACTACGGTGCCGGCCCCAATCACGTCCTTCCCACGGCGGGCACCGCTCGGTCAAAAGGCGGGCTCTCTGTCTACACCTTCCTGCGGGTGCGCACCTGGTTGCGCATCGAAGACTCCGCGGCGGCGCGTCCGCTCATCGAGGATGCCGCATGGTTCGGTCGAGTCGAGGGGCTCGAAGCGCACGCGCGTTCCGCCGAACGGCGGCTGGATTGAGCGGGCGGTCCGCCCGCGGTAGCTTCCAGACGATCCTTTCTCGGAGCACCGATGGCCGTGCGTCGCTGCCTACTGCTCGCTCTTCTCGTTCTTCCGACAACACTCGCGGCACAGCGCACCCAAAAGCCGGCCTTGCATGGCCGCCACTGGGTCGCGATCACCGGCAAGCCGCTCGGCGCTGAAGCCGGTGCCATGATGTTCCAAAAGGGTGGCAATGCGGTCGACGCGACGTGCGCGATGCTCGCGGCCGTCACGACGATGTGGGACGTGCTCTCCTGGGGCGGCGAGACGCAGGCCCTGATCTACAATCCGCGCACCAAGAAAGTCATCGCGATCAACGCGCTCGGCGTCGCGCCGACCGGGGCTACGGCGGAGTTCTATCACTCCAAGGGCATGCGGTTTCCGCCGGAGTACGGCCCGCTGTCCGCGATCACGCCCGGGACGCCCGGTGGCCTGATGGTCATGCTGGCGGAGTACGGCAAGTTGAGTCTGCGGGAAGTGCTGGAGCCGGCGATCCGCATGGCGGATGGGTATCCCATCGAGGAAGAGACGGCCAATTCGATCGAGCGCAACAAGGGCTGGCTCAAACAGTGGCGCTACTCCCGCGCCGTCATGCTGCCACACGCCGGCGAGGCGCGCGAAGCGCCCGAGGCAGGCGAGATCTTTCGGCAGCCCGAGCTTGCAGCGACGCTCCGCAAGTTGGTAGAGGCCGAGCAGGACGCGCTGCGCCGCGGCAAGAACCGGCACGACGCGATCATGGCCGCCTACGATCGGTTCTATCGCGGCGATATCGCGCAGGAGTTCGTGCGCGGGCTCCAGGAAGAAGGCGGACTCATCACGCTCGGCGACCTCGCGAGCTGGCGCGTCAAGATCGAGGAGCCCCTCATGACGACGTATCGCGGCATCGACGTCTACAAGCTGCCGCAATGGTCGCAGGGTCCCGCGATGCTCCAGGCGCTGAACATCCTCGAGGGATTCGATCTCAAGGCGATGGGTTACAACAGCACACGCTATATCCACACGCTGTATCAGACGATGAACCTCGCGTTCGCCGACCGCGACTTCTATTACGGCGATCCCGCCTTCCCGCCGGATGAGCCGATGCGTGGCTTGCTGTCGAAGGAGTATGCGCGCGAGCGCGCGAAGCTGATCAATCCGGATCACAACGACACCGACATCAAGCCCGGGGATCCCTATCCATTCCAGGGCGGAACCAATCCCTATCTGCCGCTGCTGCGGCAGTGGTCGCCGCGACCGGTGACGACGTCCGAAAACGACGCGGGGAACGCGGCTGCACTCGCCGCGTTCGACGAGGCATTTCGGCGCGGCACCACGTCGATCGAAGCAGCGGATACGTCAGGCTGGGTCGTGTCGGTGACGCCTTCGGGCGGTTGGATTCCCGCGGTCCTCGCAGGTCACACCGGGATCGGCGTGAGTCAGCGCGGGCAGCAGTTCGTGACCGACAGCACGGATAACCCGTTCAACGTGATCGCCCCCGGCAAGCGTCCCCGCGTGACCTTGACGCCGAGTCTTGCCATGAAGGACGGCAAGCCGTTCCTCGCATTTGCGGTGCAGGGCGGCGACACGCAGGATCAGAACCTGCTGCAATGCTTCCTGAACGTCGTGGAGTTCGGGATGAACGTGCAGCAGGCAGTCGAAGCGGCGAACA
>QHUF01000144.1 GCA_003221075.1 Gemmatimonadota bacterium | reverse complement strand
GCCGTTCAGGAAAAAACACCACGCGATGCCGACGCTCCCGATCAGCACGCCGGCGACGGCCGGACCGAACACCCGGGTCGCGTTGAACACCGAGGAGTTCAGGGCGATCGCGCTCATCAGGTCGTCCTTCCCCACCATCTCGACGAGGAACGACTGGCGCGTGGGGATGTCGAAGGCGTTCACGATCCCCAGAAACGCGGCCAGCGCCATTACGCTCTCGACCGTCACCGTGCGGGTCCAGACGAGCGCGGCCAGCGCGAACGCCTGGAGCATGAGCAGCGCCTGCGTGATCACCACGGTGCGCCGCTTGTCGATGCGGTCGGCCACCACGCCGGCGTACAGCGTGAGGAGCAGCACGCCCAGGGAGCTGAGCGCGGAGACCACGCCGACGTAAAAGGGGGAGTTGGTGAGCTGCAGCACCAGCCAGCCCTGGGCGATCGACTGCATCCAGGTGCCGGTGAGGGAGACGGTCTGGCCAAAGAGAAAGAGCCGGAAGTTGCGGTGCGCGAGGGCCCCGAGTCCGTAGCGCCGCACGGCCTCCGTCATTGCGTGAAAGGTCGCGAGGGCGCGACATTTCGGGTAGGCCGATGAAGTACACCACCTACAGCCGTTACGTCCCGGGCCTGCTCGAGACCCTGAACCTCCAGGCCCTGCTCGACCAGCTCGCCGACTTCCTGCTCCAGTCGGGCTTCGCCGGAGGCTCGTACTCGCACCCCTTCTGGGGTGAATTCGGGGAAGAAGACCCCGACCGCTCCCTCGACGCCCTGCGCCAGGCCATCCTCCAGGCCCTGATGGAATCGGGCCAGCTCACGCCCGAGATGCTCACGGTGCTGCGCGGGGATTCGACAGGCGACGCCCAGCGCGACGCCGAGCTGCAAGGCCAGCTCGCCGAACTGCTCGACCAAATCGTGCAGAAGCTGATCGACGAGGGGTATCTCAACCTCACGCAGGCGCCCCAGATGCCCGCGGGCCAGCAGCCGCTGTTCGGGCCCGGCGGGATGGCCAAGGAAGCCGCCCAGCAGGTGCAGTTCAATCTCACCGAGAAGGGCATCGACTTCCTCGGCTACCGCACGCTCAAGCATCTGCTCGGCAGCATCGGGAAGTCGAGCTTCGGCGCCCACGAGACGGAGCACCTCGCCACCGGCATCGAGGCGGAAGCGGCGAGCCGGCGGTACGAGTACGGCGATACCTTGAATCTCGACGTGAACGCCACGCTCACGCACGCGCTAGAGCGCGAAGGGTTGGGCGTCCCGATCAACCTCGAGTACGACGACCTGATGGTGCACCAGGCCGAGTACCGCTCGTCCTCGGCGACGGTGTTGATGCTCGACTGCTCGCATTCGATGATTCTGTATGGCGAGGATCGGTTCACGCCGGCGAAGAAGGTCGCGCTGGCGCTCACCCACCTCATTCGCACGCAGTTCCCCGGTGACACGCTGCGGGTCGTGCTGTTTCACGACACCGCGGAAGAGATCCCGATCGGCCAGCTCGCCCACGCCCAGGTGGGGCCGTATCACACGAACACGACGGAAGGGTTGAAGCTGGCGCGCCGCATTCTGATGGGGCAGCGCAAAGACATGCGGCAGATCATCATGATTACCGACGGCAAGCCGTCTGCGCTCACACAGCCCGACGGCCGGATCTACGTGAACTCGATGGGCCTGGACCCGCACATCCTGCAGGCGACCTATCGCGAGGTCGCGCTGTGCCGCCGCAGCGGCATCCTGATCAACACCTTCATGCTGGCGCGCGACCGCAGCCTGGTCGAGTTCGTGAAGAAGGTCTCCGCGATCTGCCGCGGCAAAGCCTACTTCACGAACACGATGACGCTGGGGCAGTTCATTCTCATGGACTTCATGCGGAGAAAAACCCGCCGCGTGTCTTGAGCATCTCGTCCGAGGAATACCGATGCAACTCTCGCTGTCCCTACTGGCCGCGTGCTGCGCCGTCGCCTCGCTCGCCGCGCAGTCCAACGCCGAGCGCATAGCCAACGATCATTACACGCGCTCGCACGATTACGACCTGATACACCAGAAGATCGAAGTGTCGCACTTCGACTGGGACTCGACGTCGTTCGACGGCAGAGTGACGACCACGCTCGTCGCCCGCCGCGCGACACTCGACTCGGTGATCTTGGATGCGGGCGCGAAGCTGCTCCTCAAGCGGGTCACGGGCACGGGCGGCGCCACGCTACGCACCGCGCGCTCAGGCGACACGCTCGTCGTTTTCTTCGCGAAGCCCATCGCCTTCGGCGACACGGTGCACTTCATCATCAGCTATCACGGCGTGGTCGAGAATGGCCGCGGGCTCACATACATCAGCCCCGACCGCCAGCCCCACCGCCCGCGACAGATCTGGAGTCAGGGCGAGGATCACGACAACCACTTCTGGTTCCCGACATACGACTTCCCCAACGACAAGATGACCTGGGAGGTCGTGGCGACCGTGCCCAAAGGCATGACCGCCGTCTCCAACGGCCGCCTGGTCTCCGACGTCACCGCGAAGGACGGCTCGCGCACGCTCGCCTGGCTCGAGGACAAGCCGTCCGCCACTTATCTCGTGTCGCTGGTCGTTGCGCCGCTCGTGAAAGTCCATGACGTCTGGCGCAACGTCCCGGTGGATTACTACGTCTATCCCGAGGATTCCGCGCTGGCGCGGCCGCTCTTCAAGATCACGCCCGACATGATCGACACGTACTCGCGCCTCACCGGCGTCGCCTACCCGTGGGCCAAGTACGCGCAGACCACCGTCGCCGATTTCTTCGGCGGCATGGAGAACGTCAGCGCCACGACGCTCGTGGACTGGCTGCCGGGCCCCCACGACTACCAGGACCGGCCGTGGTATCCGTGGATCCTCATTCCCCACGAGCTGTCGCATCAGTGGTTCGGCGACTATGTGACGACCGAGAACTGGGCCAACATGTGGCTCAACGAAGGGTTCGCGGAGTTCATGCCGGGCCAGTACTGGGAGCGGACGCTCGGCACCCACACCGCGCAGGACTACTATCTCGACGAATACGACCAGTTCATGCAGATCGATCACGACCGCCGCATGCCGCTGGCGGCGCTGGGGTCCAACAACATCTATCCCAAGGGCGCGCTCGTCCTGCGGATGCTCAAGCAGTACCTCGGTGAGAAACCGTTCTGGGCGTCGGTGCACCGCTATCTCACCGACCACGCCTTCGACAACGCTACCACCGACGACCTGCGCCAGGCCGTCCTCGACGCCACCGGCCAGAACCTCGACTGGTTCTGGGACCAGTGGATCTATCAGGCGGGGTACCCTGAGTTCACGGTCGCCGCCAAGTACGACTCTGCCGCCGGCACCGTCACGGTGCTCGTGCAGCAGACCCAGCAGGATTCATCCAAGGCGGACAGCACGGGGCTGCGCTTCACGACGCCCGACGCCTTCCGCATGCCGGTGACGGTGCGCGTGGGCACCGCGGCAGGTGACGTCACCGCGCGCGCCCTCCTCAGCCGGCGCCAGGACACGATCGTCGTGGGCAACATCAAGTTCGCACCGACCATGGTGATCTTCGACGACGGCAACACCATCCTCAAGCGCTTGACCTTCGAACAGCCCACGGCCTGGCTCGCGACCCAGTTGCAGCGCGATCCCGACCTGTGGAACC
>QHUF01000143.1 GCA_003221075.1 Gemmatimonadota bacterium | reverse complement strand
ACGATGTCCGCGGCCATCGAGGCTATGGGCATGAGCCTGCCGCACTCGTCCACGATGGCCGCCGTCGACCAGGAGACAGCCGACAGCGCGGCGCGCTCGGCGGACGTCCTGTTCGAAGCCGTGCGGGCGCGACGACTGCCGCGCGCGATCCTGACGCGGAAGGCGTTCGAGAACGCGATCGCGGTGGTGATGGCGATCGGCGGATCCACGAACGCCGTCCTGCACCTGCTGGCCATCGCCCGGGCAGCGGGCGTCCCGCTGGCGCTCGATGATTTCGAAGCGGGGCGTAAACGCGTGCCCGTGCTGTGCGACCTCAAGCCGTCAGGGCGCTACGTCACCACCGATTTGCATCGTGCCGGCGGGATTCCACAGGTCATGCGCATCCTCTACGCGAATGGCGTGCTGCATGGTGACGCGCTGACGATCGACGGCCGCACGGTCGCTGAGGTGATCAAGGATGTGCCGGCGCGGCCGTCCGCAGATCAGGATGTGATCCGTCCGTGGGATCGGCCGCTCGCACCGCAAGGGCACATCGTGATTCTCCGCGGCAACCTCGCGCCCGAAGGCGCCGTCGCCAAGATCAGTGGACACGGCTCGCATGAGATTACGGGCCCGGCGCGGGTGTTCGACTCTGAGGAAGCGTGTCTCGCCGCCATTCTCGCGGGGAATATCAAGGCCGGCGACGTCATCGTGATCCGCTACGAGGGGCCGAAAGGCGGGCCGGGGATGCGCGAAATGCTCGCGCCGACCGCCGCCCTGATCGGGGCGGGGCTCGGTGAGACGGTAGGCTTGATCACCGACGGCCGGTTCTCCGGCGGCACGCACGGGCTCGTGGTGGGGCACGTTGCGCCGGAGGCGGCGCTGGGTGGTCCGCTGGCGCTGGTGCAGGAGGGCGATTCGATCACCATCGACGCCGCACGCGGCGACCTTCGGACCAACGTCGAGGAGCGAGTGCTCGCGGCACGACGCGCGAAATGGAAAGAACCTGCCCCGCGCTACACATCCGGCGTGTTGGCGAAGTACGCCCGGCTCGTGTCGAGCAGCAGTCACGGAGCCATCACCGATGGCTGACACGGTCGCGATTCAGGGGGAGGCGGGATCGTTCAGTCACGCCGCGGCGCTCGAGACCCACGGCGACGTGATCCGGCTGATGCCATGCGTCACGTTCGTGGAGTTGTTCCGCGCGGTGCAGGGCGGCGCGGCAACGAGCGGCGTCGTGCCGATCGAGAACACGCTCGCTGGATCGGTGCACGAGAACTACGATCTGTTGAGCGCGCACGCGCTGCACGTGGTCGCCGAGACCGAGTTGCGCATCCGCCATTGTTTGATCGCATCCCCACGCACGCGGCTGTCCGACGTGCGCCGCGTCGCGTCCCACCCTGTGGCGCTGGCGCAGTGCCGCCGCTTCTTCGCCACGCACCCCGATCTCGTGGCCGTTCCGGCGTACGACACGGCGGGGAGCGTACGCGATCTCATGGCGGGGACGGTGGACGCGGAAGCCGCGATCGCGTCGAAGCTGGCGGCGGAGCTGTACGGCGCCGCGGTGCTCGAGGAAGGCCTCGAGGATCACGCCGAGAACTACACGCGATTTCTGGTCATCGCACGCGATCCCGCGTCGCGTGAGGCTGCGAACAAAACGTCGCTGATACTGTCGCTCGGAAACACTCCCGGCACGCTGTATCGCGCGTTGGGCGTGTTCGCCGGCCGAGGCCTGAATCTGACGAAGATCGAGTCACGGCCGCTCCCCGGCCGGCCCTGGGAATACCTGTTCTATCTCGATGTGGTCGATACAGGGCAGGGGATCGCCGCGGCCCTCGAGGAACTGCGCGCGTTCACGTCCGGGATTCGCGTCCTGGGCACGTATCCCGCGCGGTAACCTCGACAACCTCGTGTTTCGTGGCGCATAATTGGCGGCTCACCCCCGCATTTCAGGGAGCACCGCCATGAAGAAATCCCACTGGTCCCGTCGTGAGTTCCTGGAAGCAAGTGCCGCAGCCGCGGGCGTCTCGTTCGTCGCCCAACCATTCACATTTCGTAAAGTCGCGCCCAGTGACACCGTCCGGTTCGGGATGGTGGGCGTTGGCATGCAAGGCAACGGCCTCCTCGGCACGTCGATTTCGCTGCCGGGCGTGGTCTGCGCCGGTGCCGCCGATTTGTACGATGGCCGGCACACGCTGGCAAAAGAGATCGCGGGCGCGAATTTGCCGACCACGCGCGAGTACCGCCGGCTGCTGGACGACAAAACCATCGATTGCATCGTCGCCGCGGTCCCCGATCACTGGCACCGCCGCATGGTTGTCGAGGCGGTCAGCGCGGGGAAGGACATCTACATCGAGAAGCCGATGTCGCATACCGCGGCCGACGGCGTGGCGATGGTAGACGCCGTGAAGAAGAGCGGGCGCATTTTGCAGGTCGGCTCGCAGCGCGTCAGCTCGCAGATCTGCGCCAAGGCGAAAGAGATGCTCGCGCAGGGCGTGCTGGGTGAGATGACGCTGATCGAAGGCTGGCTCGGCCGCAACGATCCGACCGGCGCGTGGGAGTATCCGCCGCCGCCCGACCTCTCGCTGCGCACGCTCGACTGGGACACGTGGCAGAACGACGTCCCCAAGCGGCCGCTCGACGGCAACATCTTCGCCCGCTGGCGCTGCTGGAAGGAATACGGCACTGGAGTCGCGGGCGATCTGCTCGTGCACTTGATCAGCGGCATGATGTTCATGACGGGGATCAACGAGCCGCCCAAACAGGCCGCTTCGGTCGGCGGGATCCGGCGCTGGAAGGACGGGCGCAACATGCCCGACGTGCACGCCACGGTCTACTACTACCGCGACGACCTGCCCGTCTACATGCGGCTGAACCTTGGCACGGAAATGCCGGAGCAGTACCGCTTCCAGGGATCGAAGGGCGTGCTCGAGGTGTCGGGCAACCGGCTGACGTTCACACCCCAGAGCGGTGAGGACAACTGGCCGAGCTATTACACCGGCAGCTATCCGCGCGCGCTGCGCGATGCGTACCAGCAGCAGTGGCACAAAGAGCACGATTGGAAGGTTGGTCAGCCTGTTCAGCTCACTGAGAGCGTCACGTTCTCGACTCCCGACTTCGACGACACGCAGCCGCACCTGTGGAATTACTTCGAGGCGGTGCGCACGCGGAAACCGGTGGTCGAGGATGTGGTGTTCGGGCACAACGCGGCGCTCGCGTGCCACATGGCCAACGAGGCGTATTTCCGGCGGACGATGGTGAGCTGGGACGAAGCGACGAAGACGATTAAGGGCTGACCTCGACGGGGATCCAGGGGGTCCGCAGCGGTTCCGGAGCATCGGAGGGCAGGATCCCCTGGACGCGGTAACGGCCGGGCTCGCGCGGGAGCCAGGTATCGCGCCACTGCATCGTCTCGCCAGGCTTCAGAGTGCGGATCTGCAGAATGCTGGGGCCCACACCGTGCTCCAGCCGCCGCCACACGACCGTGCCGTCGCCCTGCGCGACGACGATATCGAAGACGACAGTGCGGCCGAGAAAATGCACTTCGACCGGGCGGCTAGAGACATTGCGGAGCCGCAGCCTAACGGGCGCGCGTCGGTTGACGCGCGCCCGTGGTGCTACGGAGAGACT